>CAZVCQ010000093.1:0-8920 GCA_964626085.1 uncultured bacterium | reverse complement strand
CTCTCTTGCCCGCATTCTCCGTGCACAACTTCCCGAACCCATTCAGCGACCATACGACGTTCGTGGTCGGCCTGCCGGAAGACGGCAAGGTGAGCTTGACCATCTACACGCGAGCAGGAGAACGGGTCTGCCGCGTGCTTGAGAACTCAGACCTCCCGGCCGGTGTCCACGTGGTACCCTGGAATGGGGTCAACGACAACGGCCGCACCATCGCGCCCGGGACCTATGAGTACTTGCTCGACTACGTGCACGCGGGCAAGACCGAGCGAATCCACAAGCGACTGGTACTGACGAGGCAGTAGGTCATGGGTTTCCGGGAGATCGCACCCAATTCCGCCCGCCGATTTGACATCCCCGCCCGCGAGTCCTACAATCCGCCCGTGACCACACTCACTTCCGCATTGTCGGGTGGAGAATAGCGCGACTGAATTCCCCCGGCCTGTGAAGGCCGCCAGCATCGGTGTTCGAGTCGCGACGCCTCGCGTACGGACCCGGGACTACGCCAGTATTGTGGCACCCGCCACCTACGTCAAGGCACGGGCGCTGACGAGGAAAGCGCTGAGCATGTGGCTTGAGGCGGTCGCGTCGACGGTTGGAACCAGAACCATCCGTTCCATCCGGGACCTGGGCTGCGGTACGGGCAGGTTCTCGGGACCGCTCGCCCGGCGGTTCCGCGCGACCGTGGTCGGCGTCGACCCGTCACCAAGCATGCTGGCGCAGGCCAGGAAAGCGGTGCCGGAGTCGGTGGTGTTCCGCCGCGGGAGCGCTGAGTGCATTCCGATGGATGACGGCCAGGCAGACCTGGTCTTCATGTCCCAGACCTGGCATCATCTCCGCAACACTGCCCAGGCTTCCCGCGAGATGCTGAGGGTTCTCGCTCCCAACGGCCGGGCGTGTGTCCGCAGCTCCACAATTGAGAACATGCGGTCGTACCTCTACCTGCGCTTCTTCCCCGGTGCACGGCAGTCGTACCTGCGCCGCATGCCGCGAAGAGAGGAAATCATCAGGGCCATGAACCGGGGCGGGTTTCGCCTGGCGAGACATCGCGCCGTCCGCCAGGTGTTCTCGCCCAACCGGCGCGCCTACCTGAACAAGATTCGGCAACGGGCACTCTCTGACCTCGCGGGCATCAGCGACCGGGAGTTCGCGTTCGGGCTCACCCGGCTCGCGCGGTACTGCCGTTCCGGCGACCCGGACGCCGCCGTGACCGAGCAGATGGACCTGCTGACCTTCCACAGGCCATGAGGCAACAAGCGGAAGTCGGCAAATCGGAGCTGTTGATCGAGGATACTATCGATCACACGACCCGGACCGCGCCCTAAGAGCGGCTCCAAGACAACGCCGCCCGAGAGGGCCGTTGGACGGTTCCTATCGGGCGGCGGTCAGGCTACTGGAACTTCTTCTGCAGAGCTTGGACCCGGGCGAGCTCGAACTCGGCGTCCCCGCGCCTCTGCCCCTGCGGCTCGTCCTTCAGAAACTCTTGGTAGATGGCCTCGGCCTTGGCGAGGTCGTTGGCATTACGATAGGCCCTGCCCGCCGCCATCATCGCATCGTATGCCAGCGGCGATTTGGGCCAGCGGCGCCGGACCGCCTCGTAGGACTTGGCCGCGGCCGCATTGTCCCCTGCCTGCTCTTCACAGTTGCCGATGCCAAGCTGCGCGGCCGGGCTGAGCAGCGGGTCGTTCTTCACCCGGCTGAGGAAGGTCGCGAATTCCTTCTTCGCCTCGGCCAGGCGGTTGGTATGGTAGTAGATGTTCCCAAGGTAGAAGTGCGCTTTGGCTCCCAGGAAGCCACCGAACCGAGCGGCAATGTCCTTGAAGGTGGTCTCTGCCACCCCGAAGTCGCCGGCGGAGTAGGCGCCGATTCCCCGGGTGAATGACATTTCGGCCTGGGGATTAACCCCGGAGCTCCGGTTCTGCAGCAGCAGGATGGCGATGACGATGACGGCGAGGCCCGCTGCCGCGCCGATCCAGACCTTCTGCCGGTCGTGGTAGTAGAACTCCATCGCCCGCTCGACGAGCTTCTGGAACCGGTCTTCCTTCAGGTCCCGTTTGCTGACGTAGTGTTTGCCTTTGAAGCGCATGATATCCTTTTCATTCTACCCCTGAGGCGATTCGAACGCCTGACCTACGGTTTAGGAAACCGTCGCTCTATCCACCTGAGCTACAGGGGCGCTGGTGCCGATTATAGGAGATGCTGGAGGCAAGTCAAGGAAGCTGGCTCGTCTCCTGAATCCGACATTGAACCGCCAAGACGCCAAGAACGCCAAGCATACAAGGACATTCCCTGTCCGGGCCCTCTTTGTGTCTTTGTGTCTTGGTAGTAAGTCCCTTTCTTGGTTCTGAGATATCACTGGCCGTTTGACCGCGGTCGCGCTTTCGTGTATTGTGGTTCCTCACAACCCGCAAGGAGACAATATGCGAATAGCCGTCCTGGTGATGACTCTGTCGGTAGTTGCCCTGGCCATGCCGCCGCGGCCCGGCCTGCTCGAAGGCACGAACAGCCCCTTGCCCGTCTATCCGGCCGGGGTGGAAGTGCCCGGCCCGGACCTCCTCAAGGGCGAAAGCGACCTTGAGACCGTCACTATCCTCATGCAGTTCCCGGACAACAAGGCCGACACACTCGAGCACTCACCCGCCCGGTTCGACTCGATGCTCTACTCCACGGGTGTGTACAATGGTCTCCCCTATCGCCAAGGCAGCTTGAACGACTTCTACATGGAGAACTCCTACGGCGGCCTCTCGGTGCACGGTGGGGTCGGCGGCGACCGCTGGTTCATGTCCAGCTACAACTACTCCCGCTACTATGACGGCAACTACCTGCTCTCGACCGGACTACGACTCGCCGAGGAGAACATGGCACAGGTTGATGCCTACGTTGACTTCAGCCAGTTCGACCTGGACCAGGACGGCCACATCCCGGCCTGCTTCATGGTCCACGCCGGGGCCGACGGCTCGGACAACGGCGACACCAACTGTCTGTGGTCGCACGCCATCCCCTACTTCAGCTATCAGACCAATGACGGCGTGACTATCGACGGCGTCACCAACGTCCCTGAGTTCGCCATGGTCACCGAGGCCCGCGAGACGACATTGTGCTGCATCGCGGTGATGTGCCACGAGATGGGCCACCTCGTTGGCCTGCCTGACCTTTACCAAGGCGGACGGACCCAGTGGGGTGTCGGCTACTGGGGTCTGATGGCCTACGGCGCTTGGGGCGCGGGCGGCAACACGCCCTGGAGCCCATCGCACATGGAGGCCTGGTCCAAAGTGACGGCCGGGTTCGTGACGCCCACGGCAGTGACGACCAACCTCTACGATGTCCACATCCCCCCGGTCGAAACCGACTCAGTCATATACAAGGCCTGGCGCAACGGTGCCAACTGCGACACCTGCTTCTATCTTGAGAACCGACAGCACATCGGCTTCGACACACCGCTGCCCGGCGCCGGCCTCGCTATCTGGCACATCGACCCCTCGCGCAGTGGCTGGTACGACCGAGTCGACATGGAAGAAGATTCGACCCTGCACCTGGACCACGGCAACGGCGTCCGCCCCGACCCGCACACATATCACGAGGAACTGGGCGACACTTCGGACGTGCTGCCGGGCATCTGGAACCGGGTCGTGTTCGACTCCACGACGAAGCCATCAAGCCGCGACCGCAACAACCTCTCGACCGGGGTCTGCATAAGGAACATCCACGAGTCGGGCGATACCATCATCTGCGACATCATTGTGAAACCCGAATCGGTCGGGATCGTCGAACGCCCGACGCCCTACGCCCAACGCCTGACGCTTGAGGCTGCCCCGAACCCGTTCTCGCGCCAGGTGAGCCTGACGGTCGAGCCGGCCCGAGCTGCGGAGGCCCGGATATACGCGACCTCAGGTGCGCTGGTCTGGAACGCAATAATGCCCGCGTCGGGCAGACTGATCTGGGATGGCACTGGCAACTCCGGCACCCACCTGCCTGAAGGAGTGTATCTGGTGCAGGTTTCCGGCAGCGCAACCGCGCCTCTCAAAGTCATCCTGAACCGCTAGGTTCCAGGTACCAGTTTCCAGAACCCAGTTACCAGAAGCTGAAGTCCTCAGTTCTGCATACTGGTTTCTGGACTCTGGATTCTGACTTCTCCGGGCCTCCTCGCCCCCGTCTGTCTTGACTTTGCCTGAACCCGGCCTATCCTTTGCCCCGTAGTCATTGGGGCATCGTCTAACTGGCAGGACAGCTGGCTCTGGACCAGCCGGTTGGGGTTCAAATCCCTATGCCCCAGTTCTCTTTGACCTGACGCCGTCCGGCCTTCGGATGGCGTCGCTGTTTCAGGGCAAAGACCGCTGCGTGCACCCGACCTCGAGGGACTTAAGCAACTCCAGCGCCGCCGGTCGGTCATCGAGCACAAACTCAGCGGGGTTGGTCGGCTGACCTGTCGCAAGCATGGTCTCCAACTCACGTCGAGCCTCGTCCCGGCGCTGCAGGCGCGCATACACGCGGGCCAGCTCAAGCCGGATAATCGTGTGGTTCGGGTCGGCAGCGACCCCATGACGAAGGTACTCCTCGGCCCGGTTCAGGCTGCCGCCCAACAGGGAGGGCAGCTCCGCGTAGAGACGCCCCAGCGCATACCAGGCAAGCGCGTACCCGGAGTCAAGCTCAAGCACCCGCTGGTACGCCCGCTTCAGGCCACCAACCATGCCGGCAGAGCTGATTATGCCGTCAAGCTGGCCGATCTTGCCTTGCGCGGTTGCCCACCACATGTGGCCGTTCGGATTCTGCGGGTCCAGGCGCCGCAACGTGTCAGCCGCGGCTCTCGCCTTGGCGTACCAGCCCCGCTTCTCTCTCCGGCCCGGTGCGTCATCGCCAAGTTGCAGGAGAATCCTCGCCCAGAGACAGAGGCCGTTCTCATTCGCCGGGTCGCGCTGCCGGACGCCGGCGGCGATTGTCCGTGCCGAATCGAACCACGTCTGGTTCAGATGCCGATGACACAGGAAGTAGGAAGCCCGCTCGCAGGCCGAGTCCGGGCCCGCGACGGTCACCGTCCCCAGAGCGAGCATGACCGACAGAATCAGGTTCATGGTATGGCAGTGGCGGGGACACCCGACGGCTTCAGCCGCAGCCTTCCGGCTGCGACCAACCACTCAATCGTGTCTCGGACCGATTCTCTCAACGGGCGCGGCGCGTATCCCAGTTCTCTGGCGGCCTTGGCGTGACTCATAAGGCAGTTCGACGCCAGCACCCGGAGCGAGTAGCTGGTGAACCTGGGCTTGGCCCGCCGGAGCCGATAGTACGCGGGCGCGAACCGAGCCGCGAACCGGGCAATGCGGAGCGGAAGCCGTCGCGCCTTTGAACGCACGCCGGTGATCTGCTCCAGCAAGGTGAGAAGGCCCTTCACTGAAACCCTCTCGCCCGACAGGATGTAGCCCTCGCCCCGCCACCCCTTCTCGGCAGCGAGTATCAGCCCGGCAACCACGTCGCGCACGTCCACGAAGTCATACGCCCCGTCAACGTAGGCCTTCAAGCGGCCCCGGGCGAAGTCCGTGAACAAGTGCCCCATCTCTGATAGCCGGAAGTCGTACGGCCCGATGATGCCGGAAGGAAACGCCATCACCGCATCCAATCCCCGCTCCCCGCATTTGCGGATTTCGATGCTCGCACGCGCCTTTGACTTGGCATAGTCGCCGTCCAGAGCATCCGGCCGGAATTCGGTCGTCTCACAAAGCGGTACACCGTGCGGGGGCTCCTCAAGCGCGTGTACCGAGCTGGTGTAGACCAGCCGGCGCACGCCCGCCTTCAGGCATGCCTGCCCCACGTTGCGCGCCCCCAGCACGTTCACCTCGTGCAGCAGCCGCGCCTGGCCTCCGGAAATAGTGATGATGCCGGCAAGATGATAGACAAGGTCAGCGCCCGCAAAGGCTGTCAGCAGGGAGCCGAAGCTCCGCACGTCGGCGCGCACCACTTCCACGTCGAGCCCGGCAATCGCTTCGGTCGTTTCGGACGGATGGACGATAGCCTTCACCCTCTGCCCGCGGCGGACCAGTTCGCGAACCAGCACGTTGCCGACGTGGCCGGTGGCGCCGGTGACGACGCTCAACGGCCGGGAGCGTCCGAATTCTGCAGGGGTATTACTATCAGCTATGTTGATAGTCTACTATCTTAACTATCAACGTCAACAAGAAAGAGGATAGTCTCGGAGAGATGGTGAAGTCGGCGCTTGGCTAGGTGGAGGGCGGCAACAGATTCTTCTGGTGCTCGGACATGCCCATTGCCATCTGCTCCAGGGTCTCGATAAAGACCTTGAGATTTTGCTCCGGGACACGGCGCATCATCTGGGCAAGCCCCTGGCGCTGCGCCTTTGCCAGCCCACGCGCAACCTTCTGGCCCTTCGGGGTCAGCCGCACGAACACGACCCGGCGATCCTCAACCCCGCGCTCGCGGGCCAGCAGGCCCTTCTTCACCAACCGGTCAACCAGAGCCGACGCGTTGGCCTTGGACAACCCCAGGAACCGCGCAAGGTCGTTCATCCGCAACTCCCGTCGCGCCATCAGGGCCTGCAGAATCAGCACCTGGGAGAAAGAGTATTCCTGGCCCAACGCTTCTACCGACGTCAGCAGCTTCAGCCCACGGACCAGTATCGGTCCCAGCCACTCGAGCTTGGAGAGGTAAAAACTTTCCTTCTTCATGTTCGGTCATGATTATGTGCTGTCGTGGACTGAAGTCAAGGCGCGGCAACGGCCCCGAATCAGACGTTGAACCGCCAGGACGCCAAGAACCCCAAGCATACAAGGACATTCCTTGCCCGGACCCTCTTTGTGGTGTCTTTGTGGTAGATCTCCGCGTTCGCCTTCACGCCATCTTCCATGGCCGGCGGCCTCCACTGGAAACTGAAGACTGGTACCTGGTAACTCGCGGCTGGCGCGGCTAGCGCTTGGGCCGCGGGTCGGGCGGGAAGGACTTGGCCAGTTCCCGGAATCGGACCAGCATGATACCGGCGAGCTTCTGCGCCAGGGCAGTGTCGAGACCCAGCCGAATCCAGTTCGGTTCGAGGATGTACTCATCCAACTGCCTCTTCTCCCCCACGCTTCCCGGCTCGAAGTTCAGCGCCGCCGTGCAGCAGGTGCCGACCAGCCGGCGATATACCGGTCTGCGCTCAGGCGGCACGCCCGCCTCGTCCAGCACCGGCTGCACCTCCAGCCAGACCTGCTCGACCGCCGCTTTGCACGCAGCCTCGTACTCGGCGACCTTGCGTGCGAACTCACGGCGCTCCTCATCCCGCAGGCTCTGCCTCCGTCCCGGCTTGAGCAGGCTCGCCTCGTACTCATCCAGGGTCACGCTCGGCAGCCAGTCCAGGTCGCCCCGCATCTCCATCTCGCCAAAGTGCTCCTTCACCTTGTCCTGCACGTACCGGATTACATCCAAGGGTAGCTGGCTTGCCTCGACGGCCCAGGCCTCGGACGCAGCCAGCCGCTTGGCGCGGGTCGAAGGGCGCTTCCCCCGCGTGTCGTACAGAATCGCGAACCACTGAAGCCCGTGGTTGAAAAGAGCCGTCTCGTCGATCGCGGTGAGGCTCGGACCCGCCTTGCCGACCTGTTCCTTGAGAAACTGACCATAGAGCATCCGCCGCCGCGCCGCCGCCGCCATCTTCTTCGCCCGCTCCAGCCGTTTCCCGAGGTCGGGCTTCGCCTGCGTCCGGGCCTCGGCCGCAGCCGACTTCGGAATGTCGATGCGCAGGTCGTACTTCGTCACCTGGGACTGCCACTTCTCGGGAACACTGGCCACGACCTTAGCCAGGGCCTTGTTGAACTCCTGCCGCTGCGTTGTCGGCAAGTCCGTGTAGAGATTGAGAATATCAAGGATATCACCGAAGCCCGACCGGCAGCCGCGCAGAAAGTCGGCGATGAGTCCAAGTGAAGGATAGCGCTCATCCCCCCGCTCGATTCTCCCCACCAGATTGCCGGCCTTCTTCCCGACCCGGCCCATGGCCCTCGCCAGCTCCAACTGGGTGAGCCCGGCCTTCAGCCTGAGGCCACGCAGCCTCTCGCCCAACTCAGGGCTCAAGACGAACGTATCCGCTGGCCGCTTCATACTCCATCAATCCTACGAATTCGTAGGCCAGAAGTCAAGCCGGAAAACAGCACAACTGACTATAGAACAGACGGTTAGTCTACAATCATCAAAATCCACCCCTGCGTTGGGTAGAGACTTCCCCCAACGCTTGGGTGAACTCTCCCCCCAACTCTTCGGTAGACTCTTCCCCCAGCTCTCCGGCAAGCTCTCCCCCCAACTCTCGGGCAGACTCTTCCCCGGGCTCTCCGGTAAGCTCCTCCCCCTGCTCTTCGGCAGGCTCTTCCCCCAGCTCTCTGGCAAGCTCTTCCCCCAGCTCCTCGGTAGACTCATCCCTGAACTCTTCGGCAGATACTTCCCCCAACTCCTTGGCAGGCTGTTCCCCAAGCTCTTCGGCAAGCTCTTCCCCCGACTCTTCGGTAGGCAGTTCCCCCGACCGAGGCAAGCCACCGAACGAGTCAAGCGACAGACTCTGCAGACATCTGCGACCTGCTCTTTGAGCCCAAGTCGGCGGAAACCCAGCGAAGGCACGAGGAAGCAATCGGCCGGCACTCAGCATCCTCCTGTTTCGCATCCTCCGGACTTTCGCGGCCCGAGTATCGGCAACGGGAACGAACCGCGGAACCGAGATAGGAACTCACCACTAAGGCACAAAGACACAAAGAGGGTCCGGAAGCGAGTATCCGATGTATGCTTGGTGCTCTTGGTGTCTTTGTGGTTCAATGTCGGATTCAGGGACGCACGCCACTCTTGACATGAATTCCCGCCCTTCTACAATTGTTCCGAGATGAGGTGCGTTGTACGCGCCGCGTTGCTGGCCGCAGTCCTCCTCGTGGCTGGCTGCAGCCTGTTCCGCGACTCCGCCGTT
>CAZVCQ010000092.1:0-8930 GCA_964626085.1 uncultured bacterium | reverse complement strand
TCTCCATTGTGCTCAGCGCCAGCACGGCCGCTTCATAGCGCGCGGTCATGTCGTCAAAGATACGGGCAGTAGTCTGCGCCGCTATTTCGGGCGAGTACTTCGCCTTCCAGCGTGACAGTCTGCGAGTTACGTCAGACATAGTTAGTCTCCTTTCCGGCCATCTGGCCGGGGTCTTGGTTCCTACGGACTACTGGATTAGAGAGTGGACAGCCACTCAACGTAACCTCTTATCCAGTTATCTACCGAAAAAGGCGAGAATCACGGATTGATATTGTAGGCCCTGACTTGGCCCCAGCGCCAAACCCGCCGGTCTACCCGAGACTTGAGCCGGCAATAGGGGGGTCAATCCGGGGGTGACTCCGGGGTTCAAGGCCGCGCTCACTGCCGCCATCAATGTGGCCGTCATTCAAGGACTTAGCTCGCCGGTCAGTCGCGCGATGAGCTCCGGGCTCAGCGAGGCCGTCAACCGCGCCTAGACCGGCGAATTCAGGGCCGCCATCAGTCAGGAATCCAACGCCGCGCTCAACCCGGCAATCAGTCGCGCACCGAGCCCGGCATCGAGTCCCGGCCTGACTTTCGCGTTCAATGGCGAGTTGAGTCCGGCCTTGAACGGCGCGCTGAGCCCGCGGCTGAACTCGCCCCTGAGCGCCGGACTGAACGCGGCAGTTCCAGTGCGAGTGCTATGCCCCGTAGCCTCTCACACTCGTAACTCCTGCGAACATAGCGGGATCGGAAAAGCGGCAGCCTTGCTGCCGCACTCCAAAGCGTTGACCGTCATCTATATGTAGTAGTGTGCCGATGCCCGACCACAATTCTGCCGCCCACTCCACGGCCCACAGGCCGCCTGGGGAGTAGCATCTGCCGATACAGCACGAGACGCAACGAAGCCTACAACTCGCCGTACTTCGAGTCGAACAACGACGCGAACAACTGCCGGAGCAACGACTGGTACGACCTCGCGAACGACGCGCGGTACAGCGAAGGATTGAGGTCGAGGTCAAGGTCGAGGTTAAGGTCGAGATGGAACGAAAGACACAGGTGACGATACAAGCGAGTACGCAAGTGGCGATACTTCTGCCGGAACTTCTTGACGAACAACAAGCGGTACTTCGAGAGATACAACCGCGAGTTCGGCGCGAGGCTCCAGTCGCCGGGTATCAGATGCCAGTTGTCGCGGAGGGCTTGGGAAAGCGGGGACAGCCCAAAGGAGCGCGCAGACGCGTGGTACAGCCCGTCTCGCGGTCATTTCCGCGACTTGGGCTGCCCGCGCTTGACTGGCCGTGGACTCCTGATAAACTGCCGTGAGACCCAGCAGATGAAGATAAGCCTGAGGAACAACGGCCCCGTGCTGGTCGTCATGGAGTTGTTGTTCCTGTTGTTCGCCATCACCATCCTCAGGAACACGTTCGTGCCGGACTCGGCGTCCGTGACCACGGTCGTCGCTGCCTGGATCATCCTCGTGGCCGCGAGCTACGTCGCCGGCGAGTTCGAATCAACCGCCCGCGCCAATTTCGGTCTGACCCTCAGGACCCAGTCCGCGTTTGGGATGACCTACGCTGGCTACAGCATCCTGCACGGGGTGTGGCCGTGGGCCGAGCCCGTGACAGTCAAGTTCTGGCTGGCGCTATGGCTGTACCTTACAGCGCTTGCTCCGGTTATCGGCCTCTCTCTGCGCTACCTGACCCGCCAGCCGGTGCTGCTCGTGACCGATCTGCACTTCACCAAGACCAGTCTGCTCCGCTGGTGGGGCTTCGAGTGTATGGAAGTCATCACGCTCGAGGACCTGCCGGCCTGGCTGAAGGCGAACTCCGACGACCGGGGACAGGTTGCCAAGTACGATACCATCATCGTTGACAGCTCGAATCCAAAGACCGATTACCTAGTGGCCGGGCTGTCGGGCGACTACTTCGTAGACTTCGTCGGCGTTCCTTCTTTCAAGATGTCCACGTACCTGTTCGGGCCCCACCCGCGGCCGATCGCCTCGTATTCGCTGAGCGGCGTGGGCCGGAGGCTGAAGCGCGTTGTCGATCTGGTCCTGTCCGGTCTGGCCATCATCATCCTGAGCCCGGTCTTCATCGTAACGAGCATCATCATCAAGCTCGACAGCTCGGGCCCGGTTTTCTACCGGCACCGGCGGCTGGGACGGAACATGCGGGGGCTCCGGATCCTCAAGTTCCGCACCATGCACCGCGACGCGGACAAGCGACTGAAGGAGTTGCTCGATTCCAGCCCGGCGCTGAAGCAGGAGTTCGAGGAGAAGTTCAAGCTGACCAACGACCCGCGCGTTACCCGGGTCGGAAGGTTCCTGCGCAAGTTCAGCATCGACGAGTTGCCGCAGTTCTTCAACATCGTGGCGGGCCAGATGAGCTTTGTCGGGCCGCGGCCGATTGTCGACGACGAGGTGAAGTACTACAAGGAGCATTCGCTCGTGATGTTCCGGGTCCCGCCCGGCGCGACCGGCCGCTGGCAGGTCTCAGGCAGGAACGACACGAGCTACGAATCGCGGGTAGAGATGGATACCAGCTACGTGCAGGGGTGGACGTTCTGGGAGGACCTGAAGATCATCCTGAAGACCCCGCAGGCGGTCTTGTCGAGGAAAGGATCATACTAGAGGAAATGACGAATTCCGAATACCGAATGACGAATGGGCGAACTGCGGAGACGACGCGATGCAGTTGACGCACGACGAGTGGGGACAGGAGGCGGAATGATACTGGAGAAGGGCGATGTTGCGGCGTTGAGGCTCGCGGAGCAGCGCGGGTGGTTTCCGACCGACGCGGAGGTGACCGCGGCCGGATTGAAGTCGGCCGACTACGCGGAGCGGCTGCGGCGGCTCTGCTCACTCGGCATCATCCGCGGGTTCAAGACGACGCTCGTGGTGCCGCCGCTGCTTGGTGGCGACTGGGTCTGGGCCGCGGTGCTGGCCAACGCGAAGAGCGACCTGGGCTTGGCCAATGCGCTCGCGGCCAGGCTGCCATTCGTGAGCGAAATCGTGCTGAACGCAAGCCTGCCGGAGAAGGTCGGGCCGAACCTGGCCGTGCTCTTCTATTCCCGCGACTTCGACAAGGAGGCCGAGTTCATCCGCAACGCACCGGGTATCGAGTACCACGAGGTGTACCAGGTTGCCGAGTACTCGTTCCCGGTCGCCATGCCGCTCTCGAAGGACGAGAAAGAACTGGTGCGCTACCTCGTTGAGCACCCGGAGTCGGGTATAGCCGAAGTCGGCTCGGCGATGGAGCGGAGCCCGACGTGGGTACGCGCCAAGCTCGACCGGCTGCTCTGGAGCGACACGAATCGGACCGGCGTGCTGCGGGTTCTGCCGGAGTTGAACTGGGCCCCGGTCGAGAACGTCGGCCACTTCCATTTCCTGCTCGAAACCGGCCACCGTACGGACCAGCTGGAACGACTGGTGAACGAGGCAGGGATGAGCGTAGTGTTCGGAGGCAAAACCTACCGGGACCGGTTCGTGCAGGTCGAGGCCGACGTCTGGGGAATCGGGAAGCTGCTCGATACCGTCGCCTACCTGGATCAGATTGCGGGCGTGCGGGTGGCCGCAGTGCTCTGGAACCGCGAGGTGCTCATCCACGCCAAGTGGGTGCCGGGCCTGGTTTGAGGCCGGGCGTCTGATCGGTCCGACCAGTCTGACCAGTCCGACCGACTAGCGCGCGATGACGAGCTTGCCGGTCACCGGCTGCAGACCGCCTGATGTGAGCCGGTAGAGGTAGACGCCGGGCGGCAGAACCGGCAACGGGCGGATTCCCCGTGCAGCGACTGTCCCCTTGAACACCTGCCTGCCATCAGCCGCGAAAACCGCCAGGTGCCAACCGGGCCGAATGGGTAGCCCAAAAGGGGTTTTGGGGACCGTCCCCATGCGGGGAGAGTCCTGCTCGGCGACACCCGGCACCATGCCGGTAATGCCGCCCCTCACCGCGACGGCAAACGGCTGTGGCCACGCGGGGACGTTGCGGCCGATCACGCGCACGGTCCAGCGCCCGGTCAAGGGATGGGGTATGAGGCAGACCTCCTCGACGTTCCTCTCGTCCCGGTTCGGCGCGTTCACCCAGGACCAGCCGTTGTAGAACTGGTTGCCGCGGTACCGGGTGCCATCCGGGCCCGACAGCTCCAGGTCCAGGTCGTTGACGATGGCAATCGCGGCTCCGGGTACGGCCGCGGTGTCGGTCCAGGCCAGCACGACGTGGAGCGGAGCGCGGCCGGAAAGCTCGAACTGAAAGGTGATATCCTCTCCGGTTGCGACCCCGATCGGCTCGTCCAGGAAATCGAGCCCGTTGCTGTCGTCGCTGAAGTGCATGATGGTCGAGACGTCGAGTCGACCCCAGCCGGCTTCTTTGTTGGGCGGGTACTCGGTGCCGACGTTCGAGTCGGCGGCCGCGATGGCCAGCGCGCGCATCAGCGCCGAACTGAGTTGGGTGATGCGATGGGCGGAATCGGGCGTCCCGGTGGGGTACCAGCCTTCGGCGAAGTACTGGCGCAGCAGCATCAGGGCACCGCTGGCGGCCGGAGCGGAGATGCTGGTACCGCTGACCGCGACGTAGGAGTGGGGCTGGCGGCCATCGACGGTGGCGACGTCCACCCCGGGCGCGAGGAGATTGGGCTTGATGCGTTCGTCCCGGCACGGGCCGCGCGATGACTTGACCCAGATGGTGTTGCTCTGCGTGGCGTTGCCGCACGCGCCGACGGTCAGGCAGTTCTTGGCCCCGGATGGGTGGCCGACGTTGTAGGAGGGACCCCCGGAATTGCCCGCGGCCCAGATGATGAAGAACTGCTTGTCGTTCCAGCAGACCTCGTCGAGCGAGGATTCCTCGAGCCGGTAGTAGCTGAGACTCTCTTCGGTTCCGAATGAGCCCGACACCTGCCGGACCGGCGCGCTCAGGCCGGTGCTGAGCCGAACTGAGTCGAGAAGGGCGGTCATGTCTTCGTCGAAGACGTAGACTCCAAACGCGTTGGCGTTGTCAACGAAGTAGAGCCGGCAGTCCGGGGCGATTCCGTCGAGCTTGGAGGCGTTGCCGGCGATGGAATCGTTCCCGCACAGCGTGCCGGCGACCGCGGAGCCATGGAAGTTGCCGGCGTCGCCGAAGGCAGCGCCCTCATAGAGCTTGTAGGCCACGAGCTTGCGGTGCTCGGGGTAAAGCCCGGGCCCGGTCACGGGGACGGCCGGGTCGATGAACATGTCGTGCTCGGTTCTGATTCCGCTGTCAAACAGGCCGACAACCATGTTCTGCCCGCGGATGCCGTGGGCCCAGATTCGATGGCCGGAGAGCTCGTCGGGTCGCTCCGGACGCCACCCAATCTGCATCACCCACTGCACGTCGCTGTTGAACCTCCGAGCCGGACTGCATTCCTGGATCCAGGCGACCGGTTCCAACTTGGCCAATTCGGAAACGCGCGAGGCGTCGAGTCGGAACCGGACGGAGCGGTTGGTGACATTGACTACTTCTCCACCCGTGGCCGCAATCGCCGCGGCGACCGAGTTGGGGTCCTCGTCCGGCCAGACCGACAAGACAAAGAGTGAAGAGTGAGGAGTGAAGAGTGAAGAGCCAGGAGCAGGAGACAGGAGTTCGGGGGCGAGTTTGGCCAAGGTCGGGTACGGGCCAAGCCAGTCTACGAACTCGAGGTTCCTGAAGTCGGTCGCCCAGGCGTCCCGCCAGGGACGACAGACTAGCGTCTGGTATGCGATGTAGCCGACCGGGTTCGCGCCGAGCCGGCGAAGACGGGTGAGCCATTCCGGCCGCACCGGGCCGGTCAGGTGAACCAGCCAGCAGGTTCCCGCTTCCAGCCGGGAGCCCGGCTCAGGCCAGGGAGTGATGCGGGTGTCAATGCTCATGCCGTTGGCGAAGCGGACTATCGGCGCCTCCGCGTACGGCTCCGGCGTACACGACCCGGTGGTGCCAACCCGAACCAGCGCACCGGACAGCAGCAAGAGCAAAGCGAACCCGTTCATCTTCCGTCGCGCCCTTCGCGCAAGAAGGCCTGACGCCCCGCCGCCGGGAATCGGCCGCGAGGCGTCAGAGTCGTGAGGTCAGACGTGTCGTTACAACTTGAGCACGTCCACGATGGCGGCAGTCACTTCCTCCATGTCCGCCATTGTGAGGTCGCCCATGTGCGCGATGCGGAAGGTCTTTTCCTTGATGTCGCCGTAGCCGTTGGAAATCTGCATCCCGCGTTTGCCGAGTTCGCCGTTCAGGTCCTTGACCACGATGTTGCGGGTGTTGGTAACCGTGGTCAGGGTGACCGATTCGTAGCCGGATTCGGGGTAGACCTTGAAGTACTTCGCGGCCCACTCGCGGGTGAACTTGGCCATTTCCAGGTGGCGTTGGTAGCGGTTCTGCATCCCTTCCTTGAGGATGTGGTCGAGTTCGAGGTCGAGGGCCCAGAACAGCGATATCGCGGGCGTGGTCGGGGTCTGGAAGTCTTTCTCATAGCGCTTCAGCATCGCGTCGTAGTCGAAGTAGTAGCCGCGGTCGGTGACGGTGCGGGTCTTGTCGAGCGCGCGCTGGGACACGACTGAGATGGCCAGGCCGGGCGGCAGGGCCACCGCCTTCTGGCTGGAGGCGACCACGACGTCGAGGCCGAGGGCGTCGATGTCGAACCAGTCGCCCATCAGACCGGAGACCGCATCGACGATGATGAGCACGTCCGGGTACTTGGTCCGGACCAGCTTGGCGATGTCCTTAATCGGGTTGCGCACGCCGGTCGAGGTTTCGTTCTGGGTGATGGCCAGCGCCTGGTATCCGCCCTTGGCGAGTTCGGCGTCGACCATGTCCGGCTTGATCGCCTTGCCCCACTCGGCGGTGATCGAGCTCGCCTGCTTACCGCACGCCTTGGATATTTTGAACCAGCGGTCGGAGAACGCGCCGTTGACTGTGTGGAGAACCTTGCCGGTCACTACGTTGCGCAGCGCGCCTTCCATGCAGCCGGTGCCGGACGACGTGAACCAGAACACGTAGTTCTTGGTGTTCAGAATCTGCTTGGTCTTCTCGACGCAGCGCTTGTTGAGCTCGCCGAAATCCTTGGAGCGATGTCCGATCATCCACTGCCCCTGGGCCTTGAGGATTTCTTCCCTGACCTCGGTCGGGCCGGGGATGAATAGTTTCTTATGCATTTAGCCTCCTGATTTCCGGAAGACGGACCTTACCACCAAGACACAAAGACACAAAGCCGACGAGAGCAGCCAAATCCCGGGACGCATGGCCACGAAAGCGCGAAGCCGGATGAAGCGGAGCGCTGTTCTTCTGCATCCGTTCGTTTCGTGGCTCTCGTGTCTTCGTGGCTTCCATGTCGGTCTTGTGGGCTCTCATTCCTTTTCGTGACTGGGTGTCTTTGTGGTTCAATCCGTTCCTGCTTTGATAGTCTGAATGTGCACGTGCCGCGTGCGCGGGCCGTCGAATTCGCAGAAAAAGACTCCTTGCCACCGGCCGAGGGCGAGACGGCCTTCCTCGACCGGGATTGCCTGGCAGGAGCCGACCATTGCCGCTTTGATATGCGCGTCGGCGTTGCCTTCGGAATGGCTGTAGCCGGCACGATGGGGGACGAGCTTCGAGAGCGCGGCCGTGACGTCGCTGGCCACGTCCGCATCGTAGCTTTCATTCACAGTTACTGCCGCGGTCGTGTGCGGCACGTAGACAAAGCACATGCCCGAACTCACCTTGGACTGCGCGACCGCATCCTTCACCTTGTCGGTGATATCGAGAAGCTCAGTACGAACATGCGTTGTCACGTCGAAACTCGTCATTCGGTCTGGGCAATCTTACCCACGGGCGCAACCGGTGTCAACCGCACGCCGGGTCACAGAGCCGCCGAATCCAGGGGGGGGCATGCGCTTGACTCGGAGAGCGACGCCTCTATGATTCGCCTGCCAAGATGAGTGACAATCCAACGATGATGATTCTCGCCAATTGCGAGGGCGGGGTCGGGATGGCGGCTGCGCGCGAGGCGCTTGAGCGTGGCGGGTCGGCACTGGATGCAGTCGAGGCGGGAATCCGTGTGGTGGAAGCGGACGTGAGCGTCGACTCAGTCGGTCTGGGCGGAGCACCGGACCTGCTCGGCGTGGTGAGTTGCGACGCGGCTCTAATGGACGGCGCGACCGGAAGGGCCGGCGCGGTCGGTAACCTGCGGTACTTCATCCACGCGGTGTCGGTTGCACGGCAGGTAATGGAACGACTGCCGCACGTGATGCTCGTGAGTGAGGGCGCGGAGCGGTTCGCAGGCGATATCGGGGCGGAGCGGGCCGAGATGCTGACCGAGGAGGCGCGCGCCCGCTACGAGCGCTGGATGCTGGAGCATTCGTCTGCGTCAGCCCGGGCGAATCTGTCCGGGGCGGAGTTGGTGCGACTTGCCTGGGAGTCGAGCCGGGAGAAGACGGCAGGCGGGACCGTCGTGTTCCTCGGTCTGGACAGCACCGGCGACATCGCGGCCGGCACGAGCACGTCGGGCTGGGCCCAGTGCTATCCGGGAAGGCTGGGCGACTCACCGGTCATCGGCGCCGGGCTGTATGCCGACAACCGCTACGGAGCCTGTGGTTGCACGCACGTAGGCGAGATGACCATCCGTGCTTGCACCGCGCGCTCGGTGGTGCAGTACATGAAGGCCGGGGCCAGCGTGCGCGAGGCGTGCCTGGAAGCGGTGCGTGACCTGCGTTCGCTCAAAGGCGGATATCTCGGACCGGTTATTATCCACGCGATCGACCGAAACGGCTCACCGTGCGTGGTCAGCACCGGGCCGGTAGTCAAAGGGCTGGACTATTTCTGCTGGAGCGGCACCGGCGACGTGGAGTCACACAGGGCGGAAATCGCCGGCACCGACATACAGCCCAGTTGAATTCCATCAGAACAAGCGTGTCCATGCTTGATTCCGTCCCACCCAGATCCGCAGATAAGGTGGATAGATGCACCTCGGGCAGCATTCGGTAACGA
>CAZVCQ010000091.1:0-9005 GCA_964626085.1 uncultured bacterium | reverse complement strand
CGCCTCTTCACTCCGTCCTCAGGTCCTGACGTGAATCCTCCATCCTCCGACCTCGATCCTTCTTCCTCCTCCTCCGTCCTCCTTCCTCCATCCTCCGTCTTCCTTCCTCCGCTCTCCTCTGGTTCCTCCATCTTCACTCCTCCATCCTCACTCCTATTCTCAGCCATCCTCCCTCCTCATTCCTCTCTCCTCAGTCTTGTTCTGCGCCCGCCATCGCCTCCGCCGCGCCCGCCTCCTTGGCTTCCGGGCCGCGATTGCGCTTGACAGGCAGACCGACCCCTCTAGGAGCGTGTCGGAGAACCGGCTGTTTCGGACGCACGGCCACCACCAGTTGACACCGGCATCGCGCAGTACCGCAATAGGTTGTAGCACCGTGGCTCTGTCGAGGGGTTCTCCGACAGGCTCCTAGACTATCGCGTTGACTGGTTAGGACAGCCCGGGTGCAACGCCCGGATTGATGTACACGCTGCAACTGCGTCCGCGCAGTTGCGTACAGGTCCCCATCGAGAACGCGGCGCTGTCGCGCCGCAGTGAGAAGCGTATGTCGGTCAGCCCGCGCGCATTTGTGCGCGGCTCTGAACCGACACGGCGGCACCAAGCCGAACTCGAAGGATGCGCATCCGAGGTGCGTGGATGCACCATAGCTACAAAGGAGGCTGACATGCCAAAGTCCATTCTGCTGGCGTTTGTGGTCGCGGGTGCAGGCCTGTGCCTTAGCTCGCATGCCTTCGCGCAGGTGTCTTTGGACGCCCGGATGCGGGGTGGCCGTATTCACTACGACGGGGGTCGCTATCTGAAAGCCGAAGAGCAGTTCCGTAAGGCACTCGACGCCTATGGTACGAACGCGGACACGGTTCGCGCCCACATCCTCATTTGGCTCGGCCTCTCTGAGGCAAGGGTAGGCGAGCTCGATTCGGCACGAACACATCTGGCGGCAGCCCATGCTGTGGCACCAGCGATGACTGAGCGACTGAAGACCGAGAAGCGCTGGACTGACCTTCTTGCGACGTTGAACCGGGATGTTGCGGATTCCCTGGCGGCCTTTGACGCCGGCCGCGCCAGTGCCGAACGGGTCATGCTGGTCCCATTTTCACGGCGAGGCCTCTGGGGTTTCGCCGACGCGTCCGGCAACATCGTCATAGCGCCCCAGTACGACGCGGTCAGGGAATTTCACGAAGGCCTAGCGGCCGTCATGTGGCTTGAGAGTATCGAATCTCCAGATACCGCCTACGACATTACCATGTGGGGCTACATAGACACGGACGGAGATACTGCCATTGGGTTCCAATACGACACGGCGGGCGATTTCTCGAACGGCTCGGCCGTGGTGGTCTCGGCCGGCAAGAAGATCTGTATAGACCGGAGCGGGAAGGAGTGGGAACCCGAGGAACCGGGGTTCCCTGCTTTGGAATCGCCAGAGTCACTACTGGTTTCTGAGTGCCCTGAGACGAGCATCTCCTTCTGGCAGGGATGGGCCATCGTCCGAGAGACCCCCACCGAGGATGGAGACATGCCCGCCCAACTCATGCAATGGAAAGACGGCAAGTGGATGCAGGTCGCCAGTACCAGAGAGGGCTTCTTCTATTCCAGTTCGATCATCGAGTACGTACCGGGTCTGACGCCGGAAGGCCGCGAGGCGTTGGGTCTGCTCAAGTGACGGTGCTGACTGACAAGGCATGACGTCAAGTAGGGCATCTGAGGTCAAGGCTACATTAAACAGGTCGTGGGAAAAGACAGGCTGTAAGCCGTGGAGAACGGGAGACTCTGGATTGCAGCCGGAGTGGGCAGCAGGTGAGGCCAACGGCCTCGCGAGGTTTCGAATACAGGCAAAGGAGGATGTATGACGGTGAGACGTTTGGCGTTGCTGGCTTGTGGACTGATGGTGACGGCCACCTTCGTTGTGGGCGGCTGTTCGAAGTCGCTCTCCCGGGCCAATGCGGGGAAGCAGATTGTCAAGGAGCTCAAGTACCCGCAGGGAGTCATTGGCTCGTGGCCGCTCATACTCGGCGACCCGGCTTACGGCTTTGGAGAGGGGCACGGCGAACTCCAAGACATGCAGTTGTTCGGCAATTGGGGGGCACTGACCTTCAAATACCATCGAGAGGTATTTGGCATGAACAGCTACTACGAGGCGACACTGACGCCCGGTCAGACGACGTTCACGGCGGATGGCAAGTACAGGTATACGGCTAAGCTGGCCGACCGTCAATTCGTCGGCGTGACGGGCGTTGTCCAAAATAGCAACACGGCCCAGGTGGAGTACACCTGGAAATACGCGAACCAGACGCTGGTAGGCAAGAACTCCCTCAAGTACCGAACCGGCAGAGACGCTGAGTTCATGATTGACGACTCACTCCACACGGAGACCGTCTCTTTCAAGAAGTACGACGACGGCTGGCGGCTGCAGAAGTGACGTGGGCGCTACTCGCCAGAGTTCCGGCAGCACACGTCGCATCTGAGGGCGACATAAAGGCAGAGTCTGATTACGAGAGAATGGAGGCTTAGTGTCACGACTATCAACGACACAGGCAGTTGGGTGGATTGCAGCTTGCGTCTTGCTTTGCCTGTCATGTTCCGACATCATCAAGGTCGGTGAAGGCTGGAGTGACGTGACCGAGCTTGAGGGGGGCACGCACGACGTTGAGCTTTCACCTCTCAACAACGGCAAGAGTATTGCCGTTGACCAGTCCGGACGTGTGCACATGACATACCGCATGAGGCGCAAGCAGGGTGACGATTGGTCAGGTTGGGAGGTTGCCTACAAGCGGCTCAGTCCGGTAGAGGGCGGCTTCGATCCCGACCATCAGTCCGTTGTCGTCAACGAGAGCGTGACGCACGGTCAACCATGCATCGCCACATCGGGGACTGACATGGTGCTCGTCGCATGGTATCAGGATGTTGGAGGAGTGGCCTACATTTTCACCACTGCGTCGAACGATGGCGGACTCACGTGGCCGGGGCCGATCGTAAGTTGGACTCCGACATCTGGTGGCAGCCGTCCTGCGGCTGCCTTTGACTCGCAGGGACGGCTGCACCTCGTTTGGCGTACGCGCGAGTGCACGAAGTACCTCCGTTCCAACGAGGCACTGAACGGTTGCGAGATCGAGAAGCTCATCCACAGCACTTACCTTGTTACTACCCGCCAGCCCTCCATCGCTGTTGATGACTCCGATTGTGTCCATGTCGGCTGGTCCTATGCCGGTTTCACGAGTGGATATGGCGTTGACTACGCGCGATCGACAGACTGCGGCGATTCTTGGACGTCCACTGGGATCGCGGGCACCGGCGACGACCCACCCGTAACCATCGTGGCGGATCACCACGGAAGGATCTACGAGTTCTGGAGCGGAGTTCGCTATCGCCGCTCATTGGACCGTGGCATCACGTGGGATGGAGAGATGAGTCTGGCGACCGGCAGCATGGCCGCTGCAGCGATCGGTCCGAACGACCACATCCATGTGGTGTACGTGAAAGACGGCGCAATCTGGTACATAGCTTCGGACAACTACGGTACTTCCTGGACCATGCCTTGGCGGGTGACGGACGCCGATGCTAACAGCGCAGAGGCACCTGATGTTGCCGTTGGAGCGGATGGGTTCATTCATGTCGTGTGGCAGCAGTACGATGCTGACAACAAGGTGCATCAACTGTGCTATCGGGTAGGTCAGTGAATCGAATGTTCGGATTGCAGATGCAAAGGAGGAGCACGTGGCTGTGAAACCGACCAGCCTGAAGACCGTTGGTGGGCTCACCTTGCCAAGCGGCATTCAGAACTGCATGCTCGCAATTCCCATGTCCGTGCAGTGCCAGTCGAAGGTCCTGTCCTTGCGTCGCCGGAATTCCCGCATGCAGATGAACCCCTGATAGGAGGCAAGAAATGAGATCTATACAACACCGCTACGTCATCGTGGCAACTGGATTCGCTATTCTTTTGTCACTCTCCTGCGCCTCCCCCAAGGTGATGGAGTTCCCGAACAAGTTCGTACGGCCCGGCGACAACTGGACCTACGACAACTTCTGGGGCTATTTTGTCAGGTCGCTCGCAGTCTCACCGGACGGTGAAGTCCTGGCCGCAGGCTATTCGGGTGGCACTGTTCTACTTTGGAACACCAAGACGCGGTCCTGCACTCGGCGCCTCACCGTGGGCAGTGATTGGGCAATCACAGCTTTCTCTCCTGATGGAAGAATGCTGGCCACGGGCTTTCAGAACAGTCCAACGGTACTCTGGGACACAAGAAGCTGGCAGGCCAAAGCGACGCTCAACGTGAGCGGCCAAGTCTTGGACATGGCGTTCTCGCACGATGGCAGTGTGCTCGCGACTGCGAACTACACGGGCAAGAAGGTGGAGATATGGAATACTGAGACAGGAAAGCTGCAGAACAGCCTGTCTCACGACAAACTTGGTCAGCCCAACGCTGTCGCCTTCTCGTCCGACGACGCGATCCTAGCCACGGCAAGCTATGGTCGCATTTGCCTCTTCAACTCCCGGACGCTCGAACTGATTGACAGCGTCCCCACTCGGGCGACTGATGCTTTGGACTTCTCGCCAGACGGGCAGTTCCTGGCCTCCGGCTCCTCCCAAGATACCGTCAAGCTCTGGCAACTGACTGCAACCGGAGCGCATTTGAAAGCGGTACTCGGCACGCACGATGACGCTGTCACCGATGTGCGTTTTTCCCCAGACGGCAGGCTACTCGCTTCGATATCTGGCAGCAGCACGCTCAAGCTCTGGGACGTCTTCACAGGACAGTGCCTTAAGTCCAGCAAGTTAGGTACAGGGCGCAATGTATGCGGCCCTCATCCATGTCTCGCCTTTGCCCCCGATGGCGGCAGTATCTACTTCTCGTTTGAAGAGAGTCAAATCAGGACAATGGACCTAGGCAACACGGGGGGCAATTAGAGAATCCACAGAGGGAACTGGTGACGCCACCCGATTTCCGTCCGCCCGCTTGAATGGTCGCTCCACACTTTGCAGAAGCTACCATTCGGCCCTTGAGCGATGACGGTCGATGCATCTCAAATAAGGAGGTAAACCCATGGAAGGACCGCGCGGTCTGAACGCCGAAAGCCAAGCTGGAGTGTCGATGGTCACGTGTACCGAGTCCGTGCGTACGCCTAGATCGGGGGTCCCATCTCCCGGAACCAGCATGCACTCGGACAGCGTTGCCCGGAGTCTCTTTGCAGCACTGGCGATCCTGCTGGCCGCATCTGTGCTGTCTGCCGGCACTCTGAGTGCGGATACGCTCTGGACCAAGACGCTTGGAGGAGCGGGCTATGACTGCGGCAACTCGATCGAGCCGACTTCAGATGGTGGGTACATCATCTGTGGCGTCAACGGACAGCCGGACGCATGCCTCATCAAGACCGACCGTGCCGGGAACCTGATGTGGCAGCGGGCGTTCTCCCGCGGCGACAACGCCGAGTGCGGCAACGCGGCAGTCCAGACCTCTGATGGCGGCTACATCATGGTCGGATCCACGAACTCCGCTGGCCCAGGCCGCGGCTCGGGTGCCTACGCCGTCTATCTGGTCAAGACCGACGCCGACGGCCATCGCCTCTGGGATAGGTGCTACGGTGGGCGCAACGATGACCTTGGTAATTCGGTCCAACAGACGTCCGACGGCGGGTACATTATCTGCGGCTCCACCCAGTCCTTCGGGAGCAGCCGGAAGGACGCGTATCTGGTCAAGACGGATGCCAGTGGCGCGCTGGTCTGGCAGAAGTGCTTGGGTGGTGGCTGGGATGAAGCTCATTTCGTGCAGCAGACGACGGATGGTGGCTACGTGCTGGTCGGCGAATCGGGGAATTACACCAGAGACGTCTACCTCATCAAGACGGATGCCGGCGGCGACGTCGTCTGGAAGAAGGCCTACGCCCAAGACTATGAAGCCTACGGCAGCTCGGTCCAGCAGACATCCGATGGTGGCTATGTGCTCGTTGGCGGCAACGGGATGATCGGCACGCGTACTGTCTTCCTGGCAAAGACCGACCTGTCTGGCGACCTGCTCTGGAAGAAGACTGCCAGCGGAAGCTACTACTACAACTCCGTCCGGCAGACCTCGGATGGTGGCTACATCGTTGCTGGTCGCGACGACCGTGGCGCGTTTCTGATGAAAACCGACACCAGCGGTACCACGGTCTGGCAGAAGTCATTCGGTAGAGGCAATGCACGCGCGGTCCGCGAGGTTGGCCCCGAGCTATATGTCTTCACTGGTCCCAGCGGGTCCTACTCCGACGAGACCAACGACATCTGGCTCGTCATGGCGAGCTGGGTGGGAGCAAACGCACAGGGCGAGACGCCATACTTGGAGGTCTCGGCAGTGTTCGATGACACGAAAACCGGCGGTAACAAGAAACTCGACGCAGGAGAGGAAGCAAACGTCGTTCTGGCCATCTCCAACTCTGGCTCGGGGTGTGCGTTTGGAGTCAGACTCACTCCGATGGCGGACGACCCCGAGATCACCTTGCCGCGGCTAGTCGACCTGGGGACAGTTCCCGCCGGACGCAACAGGGTGGCTAGAATCCCGATCTCGGCGTCCGCCGACGCCCGGAGCGACACGGCGAGCATGACCGTCGAGACGAAGGAGTGGTTTGGCTTTGACGCTCAATCCGTCAAGCTCACCATTCCGGTTCTCCACGTCGAACCACCGAAGCTTGAGGTACGGCAGCCGGCGACCATCGCGGACGAACCGCCCGGCAACGCAAACGGAGTGGCCGAGAACGGCGAGACCGTAGAGGTCGGCGTCGCGGTGGCGAACACGGGACTGGGCCGTGCGTATGGCGTCAAGACGTCGTTGGCGTCTCTCCAACCAGGCATTGGCGTTACAGCTAGGAAGGACACGATTGGAGACTTGGCGCCAGGAGACACGAAGAGCGGAAGATACTCTGTGTCAATCCCGCGGTCATTCGTCGGAGACAGCCTGAGGTTCAGTGCGAGAGCAACTGACACCAGAAGCTCTGTTCAGCCGGCGGAGGCGACTCTGGTTCTGCCATATCACCAGCGATGTCCCGATTTCACCCTGACCCACGAGGTCCACGACGGCGACGCGCCGGATTCCCGTGGCAATCGCGATGGCGTAGTCCAGGCCGGTGAGATCATCGAGTTGCTTGTTACGCTGACGAACCGTGGAGAGACACGTGCCGACAGCGTGACATTGACCTTGTCAACCGACAAGGCAGGCGTGGTGTTCAACCGGAGCACTGCCCGACTGAAGCGGATACCCTCAGGGGGCGCTGAAACGGTGGGCTTCCTATTTACACTCCAGCAATCCGTTGCTCCCGGGAATCTCCCGCTGACACTGGCGATCAGCCCGACCGATTTCCCGATGAACGAGCATGGAATAGGCCTTGAAGTTGTGGAAAGAAGATAGCGTCCTATGGTCAGCAACACGCTCTGCCCCCCGGACAGTCGCGGTCGGGGCCTTGCAGCCCAGCAACTCGATGCCGCAACGAGAGGACGCCGTCGCACGATCGAAAGGGACGACCTCGTACGCATGATTGGCCTCATCACCTTCACCTGCTCTCCATCAGATGAACACGCCGACGGCACTACCACTGGAGACTTCTGACGTGACCCGCAAGAGAATGACAACAAGGAGACGCGCGATGAAACGAACGATGATACTGGTCTCTGTGGCTGCCCTTTGCCTGGTGGCCTGCAACAAGAATGCCCGCGTGACCGGAGTCGTGATGGACCCAGTCACAAGCACACCGGTCGTCGGTGCAACCGTTCAGGCCACTTGTGCCGAGAAAGGGAAGAAGACGGAAGCGAGGACGAACGCGGCGGGCAAGTACTCAATCGGTCTGCCACCGGGGAGTTGGCGGCTGACCGTGACTCCCAAAACGAGCACGTCGGGCGCGACCGAGTATATCCCGTGCCCGATGTCCCTCCAGGTCTACGAGAAAGACAGAGTGAGCGCTGATACATGGTGGTTGGTGCCGACGCCGGCCAGTCCTCAGCAGCGGACCGCGTGGCTGATGGACCGAGGCCACGGCTACATCGTCATGTATGGGTCCAGTGATCTTGGAGTAGACGACGAGAAGGGAGTCGGGCAGTCGCAACGACTCCCCGCGCTCGTAACTCACTCCCCACTCTATACCGCGTACCTCGCCGCCGAGAAACCCATGAGGCTGCTGAGCGTGAGCGACGTGCAATGGCAGCCGCCAAGCTGGCCGTACCCAGGGTGGTACAGGTTCAACTGCCGACCAGTTGCTGCAACGCGCAGCGTGTCTGCAGGTGAGTGGAGGGTCATCACGTGGCCAAAGGTACTCGAACCCGGGCGGTACGTGATTGGGTGGCGCGGATGGGCAGATTCTTGGTGGGACATGTTCTCGGTGGAAGCGCCTGATTCGGCTGGAGGCGCGGGCCTGCCCCTTGAGGACGACGAAGCAGACCCCGCGACTCGGGAGTGGCTGGAAAGGAAGTACCCGGGTTCTTCCATCGCGTACTGGAATGACTGGGCGGTCGTGCGCGAGCCTGTAGAGCGGGGGTCTGGAGACGCTCCGGCACATTTGTACCTCAAGGAAGCTGGCGAGTGGACTCTTGTCACTAGTTCATCTGAGGGTCTCAACAGCGTCGGACAGGTCAAAGAGCACATCCCCAATCTGACTGCTGAAGGCAGACGGGAGTTGGGACTAATGCAGTGAAGATGCGGGACACTTCTGTGAAGAGCCGCCTATCAAGCTTGGGGTTTCTATGGCCCTCAAGTCTTTGAAGTCCCGGGGCAGTAGAGGATTCCTGACGCGCGCCGCGGGCAGGGCCGAGGGGAGCATGGATGCGGCTGAATGCCGCAGCGCCAATTCCGAATTCCCAATTCCTAATTCCTAGTCAACGCAGAAATACCCAATGCCCAATTGGACATTCCCGTCCATTGGGACTTGATTAGGAATTCGCCACTAGTCATTCGTCAGTCCCTAGAGGCGGCAGTGAACCTTTCCGTGCGCTTTGACCCAGACCATCAGTTGCCCGACAAGGCGATTGACCTCGTGGACAAGGCCGGGGCGCG
>CAZVCQ010000090.1:0-9021 GCA_964626085.1 uncultured bacterium | reverse complement strand
TTGTCACGATGCGGCCATACCTGCTGTTCGTGTCAGGCGCGGCCGGCGCGGTCGGGCTCGCGTTCATACCAACGCCGGTCATCTGGCGCGTGCTGCTGGCTTTCTTTCCCCTCTTTCTCTCCTACGGATTCGGCCAGGCATTGACCGACTGCTTCCAGACCGATACCGATTCGATATCATCGCCCTACCGGCCGATGGTGCGCGGCGAGGTCTCGCGCCGGGCCGTGATGGTCACCAGCCTGGTCGGGCTGATTCTCGGCGTGTTCATCATGGGCTTTCTGAACCGGGTTGCGTTGATACTGGCCGGGCTGACAGTGGTCGGTCTGCTCACGTACACGCCGCTCAAACGGACCTGGTGGGGCGGCCCGCCATGGAATTCATGGATTGTCGCCCTGCTGCCAATCATCGGCCGGCTGGCCGACGCGGGCTACCGGCTCACCGATTTCGTCAGCCTCAGTCGGCCCGGGGCCGGCGCGTTCCTGGCCGCGGTCGCGGCAATCTTCTTCGGATATGCGAACTTCGTCGTGATGGGATACTTCAAAGATATCTCGGCCGACCGCAAGACCGGGTACAACACATTCCCGGTGCGGTTCGGCTGGGTGGCAAACACGGTCTACAGCGACCTTGTAGCACTGGGCGCGGCTGCCGGCACGGGCCTCGCCATCCGGCTGAGCGGCCGAATGAACTGGCCCGGTACGACCGTGTTCGTCGTCGGTCTCGCCGTCAACACCTGGGCCCAGGTCGCGATTCACGGCATCCGGGACGAAGCAAAATCCCACGGCCCGATTGCCAACGTGGTCCGCGCATTCGTGCTGTACTGTCTTGCGATGGTACTGACGATGAAGCCGGAGTGGATCCTGCCCGCAGTCCTGTTCTACGGCGCGTTCGAGTTGGTCCTGAAGCTCAGGCCGGAACGAGCCCAAGTCTAGCTGCATGGCCCTGCCGCTGGTTCTGCTCAACCCGGGCTGCAACTACGGCACCGGCCGCCGGCGCTGGGACAAGGTTTGTGCCGGGCTCCGCGGACGGATCGGCAACTTTGACGTCGTCGAGTTCGGCCCGGCGGACAGCGTAAAGGACCTTGCCGCGCGCTCTCTCGACGCCGGCGTTCGGTTTCTGGTCGCAGCCGGGGGTGACGGCACCGTCAACGTCATCCTCAACGCGCTCTTCGAACTGGGCCGGGCAGGCGAAGTCACGCTCGGGGCGGTCGGGCTCGGGTCGAGCAACGACTTCCACAAGCCATTCCGCAAAGAAGAGTTCATCGCCGGGCACCCCGCGCGCGTCGGCCTGGACTCGGCCCGGCCGGTCGACGTCATCCGCATCGATTACACGGACCGGGGTGCCGGCGGGACCCGGTACTGCCTGCTCAACGCGAGCATCGGCGTCACGGCCGAGGCAAACGCATTCTTCAACTCGCGGTCGAACGTCATCCGGACGCTCCAGCGCGTGTCGGTGGACGCGGCAGTCACCGCGGCGGCGGTGCGTACCATGCTCGGGTTCACAAATATTCCCTGCCGCATCAAAGTCGACGACGACGGCGAGCTTGAATTCGACGTCAGCAACATGGGCGTCATCAAGCGGCCCAACTTCGCCGGCTCGCTCTGCTACGACACGCCGGTTGCGCTCGACGACGGCCGGATGGCAGTCAACGTGGCCCACGGCCTGTCCTTTTTCGGCCGCATCGCCGCGTTCGTCGCCCTGTCACGCGGGCAATTCAGCGGCCGGCCCGGCACGATGATTACGTACGGCACCAGGGTCGAGGTATCGAGCCCGCGCGGCTTCGCGGTAGAGCTTGACGGCGAAATAGTCCGGGCCGACCGGGCCCGGTTCTCAGTTGTGCCCAAAGGAATGAAGGTGTGCTTATGAGAGAGATGGACGAGATGATCGAGAACCGGATGGTCAACCAGTGGGTCAAGGGCTTCACGCGGCCGGCCAACCGCGTCAACGCGGCCCACGAAGCGGACGCGGAACTGGTAGAGATGCCGGGCTGCCCGGACAGCTACCTCGCGGTGACCATCGACACGGTCGCCGAGGAAATCGCCGAAGGCATCTACCGCAATCCGTTCACAGCCGGGTGGGTCGCGATAATCGCGTCGCTGAGCGACCTGTCCGCCGTCGGGGCCGACCCGCTGGGACTGGTGGTCGCGGTCACGCTCGACCAGTCCAAGGGAGCGGAGTTCCAGGCCGGTCTGGCGCGGGGAATGGAGGCGGCGTGCCGCGCGGGGGGCACCGCGATTCTCGGCGGCGACACGAACTTCGGGGACCGGACCGTCCTGACCGGGTGCGCGCTTGGGCTGGTGCCGAAACGCCGGGTCCTGACCCGACGCGGCTGCTCAGCCGGTGACATCGTCTACGCTTCGGGCCCGTTCGGGACCGGCAATGCCCTGGGCCTCGCCCGCCTGGCCGGTTTGCCTGACGAGGCATTTCGCGAAGAGCTGTACCGGCCGGCGCCGCGCATTGCAGAAGGCCGACTTGTACGCGAATACGCAACCTGCTGCATGGACTCAAGCGACGGCCTGCTGGCCACGCTTGACCAACTGATGCGGATCAACAACGTCGGATTCCGAATCGAGTGTGACTGGCAGAAGGTACTGGCCACGCCCGCGCTCGAGCTCGGACGCCGGACCGGAACTCCTGGCTGGGCGTTCGTTGCCGCGCCGCACGGCGAGTTCGAGCTGGTCGCGACCGTGCCGTCATCCCGAGCGCAGGAATTCCAGGCCGCGGCGACCGCGCAGGGAAAGCAGTTCCTGCGACTGGGCACGGTGCAGGAAGAACCGGTAATCACGCTTGTCTTCCCTTCGGGCCGGGCAGTCGACGTCGACCTCGCGCCGTTCCGCAACCTGCTCTTCGAAGTCGGTGGAGACCTGAAGCGTTTCCAGACCGAGTTCCTGCAACTGGGTATAGGGCTGGGGCTGGAATGAACTTCGCTAGGCAGCGCGTGCTCCTAACCGGAGGCTCTTCGGGAATCGGCCGCGCCATCGCCGAGGCCACGGTGAAACGTGGCGCCCGCGTCTGCCTGGCGGCGCGCAATCCTGCGCGCCTGCAGTCTGCCGCCGACGAGATCGCAGCCCGTTTCCCGGACGTACCACATCCAATCACCTGCCCGTGTGACGTGACTGACCGCCTTGGGGTCCGTCGCCTGGTCGCGGAGTGTCGGGACCATCTCGGCGGGATAGACGTCCTCTTCAACAACGCCGGTACTAGCGTCTACGGCCCGGTCGAACGGATGGACGCTGAAGACGTCGCCCGCGTGATGGCGGTCAACTTCCAGGGCGCGGTGAGCTGCATCCTCGAAGTCCTGCCGGTGATGCGGCGGCAGGGCGGGGGCCGCATCGTGAACGTCGGTTCGCTTGCCGGACTGCACGGCCCACCGTTCCTCGCCGCGTACTCAGCCAGCAAGGCCGCGCTGACCGCGCTCGCCCAGTCGCTGCGGGCAGAACTGGCGGGCAGCGGCGTCGTAATCACAACCGTCCGGGCCGACTACACGGTCTCCGGCATGTTCGCCGCCGAGAAGAACGTGGGTGGCGCGCGCCGACCGCCAGGGCCGTACGCGCCGACGGTGGAGACGGCGGAAGCGATCGTCCGGGCGGTCGAACGCGGCCGGCGGGATCCCGCCTTGTCGTTCCGGGGCCGGGCGCTGTCCGTGGTCCGCGTGGTCGCGCCGGGCATTGTAGAGCACTACATGAATCGGCTCGCTCAGGAACTGCGGGCCGGGGAGGAGAGAAGTGAGTAAACCGAAACTGCTGATAATCGTCCTGTTCCAGAACCTCGGGGAGGAGTACCCGTACTACGCCCGCTCGCCGGCGCCGCCGCTGGCCGGCGCACTGGTCGCGGGACTGACCCCGCCGATTGTCGACATCGAACTGCTGCACGAGATGGTGCGGCCCATCAACTACGACACCGACGCCGACTTCATCGCCCTGAGCTTCATGGACTACTGCTCGCCCCACGCGTTCGAGGTCGCCCGGAAGTTCCATGAGCGGGGCAAAATCGTGATAGCCGGCGGCAAGTACCCCTCGACATTCCCGGACGCGGTCATCCCCCACTTTGACGTGACCGTGGTCGGCGAGGCCGAGCAGGTCTGGCCCCAGGTTGTCGAGAACCTAGTGAACGGCCGGCAGCAGAAGGTCTACCGCGCGCCGTTCGCGCCGCCGCTCGAAAACATCCCGCCGCCCCGCTACGACCTGGTCGAACCGGTGTTCCCGGTCGTGATGGTCACCGAGACGTCGCGCGGCTGCATCCACCGCTGCAGCTTCTGCCAGCTCACGGTCGAGAACGCGCCCTACCGGGTGCGGCCGGTCAAGGACGTCATCCACGACCTTACAGCAATCAAGACCCTGCCCTACTACAAGCGCAAGCTGGCGATGCTGCTCGACAACAACTTCGGAGGCGACATCGACCACGCCAAAGAGGTCCTGCGCGAAGTTGCCAAACTGAAGATGTGGGCAATCGGCATCCAGTTCAGCTTCGACTGCCTGCACGACAAGGAATACGTGGACCTGCTGGTCAAGGCCCACTGCCACATGGCGTTCATCGGCCTCGAATCGCTCAACGAACCGAGCCTCGCCGCCATCCACAAGCGCCACAACCACGTCGACGAATACCAGGAGCTGTTCCAGATGCTCCGCCGCCGCCGCATCCTGACTTTCACCGGCATGATGCTCGCAATCGACGAAGACACGCCCGAGTACTACGAACACCTGCCCGGCAACCTCGCCAGGGTCAGCCCGAGCTCGATACTGATGTCGATCGCGATACCGATTCCGGGTACGCCGCTGCACAAGCGAGTCGTAGAAGACGGCCGGATCACCGATACCAACCTCGCCAACTACGACGGCGACCACCTCGTGTTCAGGCCCAAGAGCGTCACCGCCGAGGACGTGTTCCGCGCCTACAAGCGCATCAACCGGCTCTTCTTCTCGATACCGAGCATCGTCAGGCGCTGGTGGAAGTTCAGCACGGCGTACTCGGGCGAGGAGAATCCCGCGCTCCAGGTCTTCAACTCGGTCCTAATCAGCATCTTCTTCTTCATACTCAACTACTTCGAGCGCGACCACGCCAACCGCCGCGTATACGCCAACGCCAGCCTGTCCGCAGGCAAAGAAGGAGAAGCCCCGCCGGCGAGCGCAAAGGGCCGCGGGACTGGATAGCGGCGTGCTGCCAGCTGCGAAGTTTCTCGGTCACCACCAATTGGAACTGGTGGCTCGCGCCTCGCGTGACTGCTGTTCGCCGCCCGTACCCGAAGTCTACATTGTAACGGTGGACGGCGGACTGAACGTGGTGTGCGACCGCGAGCTTATCTTGACTGGCTGACCCGCATCGGCGAAGGCGGAAGTGTCCGTTACTTCCGCGTGGCCTGGTTCATGCCAACCTGCACCTGGGCAGCGTCGGATTCAGTGGCCGCGGGCTTGTCAACCGGCGGGGTCGGAGCCTGCTTCGGGGCCTCGTTCAGAACCTGGGTAGCCGACACGCTGCCGTTCTGCGCTGGCGACTGACGCTTCGGCGGCGTCGGCTTCTGTGGTGGGGTCGGCGGCACCGGCGACTCCTGACGGTCATTCGTCACCGGCGCGAGCATCCTCTTCACCGGTGGCTTCGGCACGGGCACAGGCGGGTGATTCGAACCGGGCGGTGGGTCCCGTCGCTCCCGTGGCCTATCATAACCGGACCGGTCTCGCGGTGGCTGCTGCTGGCGGCCCCGCGGTGACCATCCAGGCTTCTGGTAGTGGGGCGGCGGCGGCACCGTCTGGCGCACGTAGACGTCCGTGTGGTTGTACTCATTGTATTCGTTGTACTCCTCCGTCACGTAGACCGGCTGGACCGGCGCAGGCTCATCTTCAAGGTATACAGTGTCCACGTAGACCACCGGTTCCTGGTAGTGTACCTCGCGCACGATCACGGTTGTCTCCGGCGGCGCGTAGTAGGGGTCAGGCGAATAGGGTTCCAAGGCGGTTACTGCGGGCCGGGCGCATCCGACCACGAGTGCGGCGACTGCCGCGGGAATGAGTAAGCGGTTCATAAGACCTCCTGTAAACATCACTGTATATACAGACCACCAGCCGCCCTATTCCCTGCGCCTGACTCTGCTAGTCGCTCGGTCGGGGTTCCTACTTCTGACTTCTAACTCCTGGTGTGGTGTAAGAGAAATACCTTATCAACGCAGCAGGACAGGCCGGTGGGAGTCGAACGTGTCATTCTGAACGAAGTGAAGAATCGTCGGCTCCGAAGACTCTTCGCCTTGCGGCTCAGAGAGACAGACTTATGTGGTGCCGCCGGGTATGAGGAACCGTTAGCTATGGGACACTAGCTTCTGACATCTGACTTCTGAATTCGTCCTCCGGGACAGCCCTATTCCCTGCGCCGCTTCAGCCCTGCGTTGCCGGTGTGGTTGTCAGTTCTTCCGGGCCAAGATGGTCGGCCGTCAGCCGCTGGCCGCGAACCGCTCGCTGTCGCACTTAGCACTCATCGCTGCGCGTTTATCCCTCACCTTTCTCCGCCCAACTCGACCATCTTGTCATGCTGCGGCGAGCACGGGATGGGCTCGCCTACAATACGGATCTAAGCTCTTCCTTCGTCAGGTCGCAGTCGCGCAGGATCTGCGCGAGCAGGCCTGGACCGACCGTCTCTCCGCGGTGAACCGGTACAACCGTACAGCGGCCATCCGGGTTCCGCAGGAAGTGATGGCTTCCCCTGATTCGGATCACAACGAAGCCCTGCTTCTTCAGGGTCTTTATGAGGCGCTCGCCCGAGAGCGAAGGGAAGTCGCTCACGCCGGGACTGATACCCGCTGAACGCCGACGAACTGGTTCGTGACCGGCTCCTCGACTTCCAGGCAGAGCGCTATCGCCTCCTGCACCCGCTTCATCAGAACATCGAGCGACTTCGCCTGGGTGTGACAACCGCGAAGCGCCGGAACCGAAGCCACGTAGTATCCGTCCTCGTCCTTCTCGATAACTACGTCGAACTCTCTATGCATGTCTGGTACCTCCGCGCTGGTGCCACGCGGCCGGGACTTAAGCGTCCGGCACTCATCGGCCCGCGCACTTCGCCGCGCATTCTTCATGGCTCACATACTACGCGCAGGCGCACGTCACGTCAAATCACCCCGAACAATGCGTCACTCCTGCTGCTAGCCGTCGGCCGTCAGCATCGTCTCGACCAGACCGACCATCTGGTCGTGTCGGGCTTTGACATCACCCTGAACATGGGAAGCGCCCGCTCCCTCTTGGTCTATCCTTCGCCTTGGTGCGAGCCAAGAGGAGAACGGCAACGGCACGCTGTGTGATCTCACCGCCCAAGGAATCGATCAGTGTCCGGATCGCACCGTAGAGCCGCCGCTGGGTGCCCGGGCTGAGCAGGATGTGACTGGACTGGGTCCTTAGCTGGTCAATGTACTCACCGGCCGTGCACTTCCGCTGCCAGGGATAGCGGCGGATGACCGCGGGCGCAAAATGGCCCGAGCCGGTGATCTTCTCGGCCTGTTTGCGGATGTGCTGTTCGGGTGTGCGCGGCTCCTCGACCATCCGTGGAGCATGCTTTCGGTAGATGCCTTTCAGCGCAGCGCGGAAGTCCTCCTGCCCAGGGGAGCCGAAGTTCCAGAGCAGTGCCAGGTGGCCGCCGGGTTTCAGCGCTCGGGCGGACCGGGAGAAGCCAGTAGTCGGTCGAATCCAATGGAATGCCTGTGCCGCCACTACGATATCGAAGCACCCGGGCGAGACCTTCCATTCCTCGAAGGCGAGATTGCGAATCTCGACGTTCGGGAAGTCCTTCAGCTTCGCCGCGGCAAACGCCGCCATCTTCGGGCTCAGCTCCAATCCGAGGATTGAGAAACCTCGGCGGGCCATCGGCAGGGTCGCCTGGCCGGTGCCCGGGCCGACCTCGAGGACTCGGCTACCGGTGGAAACGCCGGAGAGTTGCACGATGTCGTCGAACAACTGCTCAGGGTAGGTCGGCCGTGTCCGGTCGTACAACTCGACGACCGAATCGAAGCTGCGCCGTCGCAGTTCACGCCGACCCGCTGACTTGAGCGGCAGGTGGCGGTAGATATCGGGCTTACGGGGCTTCATCGTTGGCGGTCCGGGACGCTCCCCACGTTTCTGTGGTCATCTGCGCCGGTTCTCCGTCCACAATCCTGATCTCACCTTTCGTCAGTCCGGACAGCTGTGCCGTCGGACGGTACTTTCCACTATCGCTCCAATCGTACACCAGCGTATCGGGGATGGCCATCGGCCTACGGCTCCACACGATGTACGAATCTCTACCATCCTGCAATGCCGGGGTGCGCGCCCTGACTCGCGCCGGGATTCGGAGGTCAGCCCGCGACCGCGTACTCGACCGAGCGGGGGTTTTCCACTCGCTTCGAGGCGTTCAGAATCTCGATCCCCACCACGTTACCGTCTTGGTCGTAGTCCAGAATGACACCGGGCTTGTCCTCGTCGCTCTCCTGGATCTTCGCTCCGCTGAATACCACTCTCAGAACATCCACTTCCTGGTCATACGTGACTTTCATTCCGACCTCCAATACTTGCCGATCTTGCTGGTTCGATACGCCGTCACAACGACTACGGCATCCGGCTGCTCGCCGACCATCACGCGCACGAGGTACTGCTTTCCATCCAGCTCAACGCGTGACTGCCGGGCCGTGAGGCCGCCATGCTCTGGGACGACCTGTTCCGGATTGCTCAGCACCTGCTCGACTACCTTGGCGGGAATGCCCCGGCGGTCAATCTCCAGGCGGGCGTGGTCCGAGAACTTGACCGGCTTCATAGCGTGTCAGGCCATTCTAGCCGCGTCTCGGCCTCGTGTCCAACTCAGGCATGCCGAAGGCTGTGAGCTGTTGGCCGTCGGCTGTCATCATCATCTCGACCAAGCTCACCATCCGAGGCCGGACCCTTCCGCCAATCTGCAATCTACAATCTGCAATCTGAAATGCCGCTGCGCCGCGCCTTGACATCGCTAAGAAATATGTGAAGTGTGGGGCTGTTGAGAAACCCGGCTTCGAGCGCCATCAGACAGCGACAGTAGAAG
>CAZVCQ010000089.1:0-9120 GCA_964626085.1 uncultured bacterium | reverse complement strand
AAGTTTTGAGCCGACGCGGACTAGCCGATCACCACCGTGACGATGACGTCGAAGGCGGTGCCTTCCCATGTGCCCACGAATTCAAGAGTGTGGGCGCCGGTCGGGTTCACGCCGCCGCTCTGCCAGCCGTCAGAGTGGTAGCTGGTTCCGGCCGTCTTGGCCCCGGGAGCGTCAGGGTCGACTGCGGGGGTGAAGCCTGGGAATGTGATGGTCAGCGATGTGATGGTCACGTCGTAGTTGAATGAGTAGGTGAAGTTCGTCTCGGTTCCGGCGTTGACCCGTTCGCCCATGGCCGAAATCTTCAGCTCCTTGTAGATGAGCATCACGATTTCGCCGACATCCGTGGTCTGGCCGTCCTTGACCGTGACCTGAGAACCGCCGTGGCCCGGCGAGTACGTGCCGCCGTGGACGCCGACGATGTCCTTGTCGCTAACCACGCCGTCGCCATTCAGGTCTTTCCAGGCGATCAGGTAGTAGTAGCCTTCGACCGGGTCGTCGAATGTGAACGGCGAGTTGACGGTGGTGTTCTGCTGTGAAGCGACTTCTTTCACCGGGCTGCCGGTGAGGTCTGAGGACACAAAGAGCTGGACCTTGCAGTTCTGCACGTCCCCGGACTGGCCGGTCTGCAGTATCAGCGTGCCGGTCAGCTTGGTCGCTTTGGTGCAGCTTCCCATGAAGGCCACGGCGACGACTACGAGCGCGAGCAGTACGGTCTTCTTCAGCATTGAGCCTCCTTGTGCTCCATTACTTCCGATCTCCTTCGGCTTACTGCATGCCCGGCGCCCGAACTGATTTGCGCCGTGCCTGCCTTTGATGCTCACCGGATTGTAGCGGGGCGTCGGGTAGGGTCAAGGTTTTCGTCGCTCGGTCCACCGGCGATACCGGCGCCGCGCCGGCTTGACCTGCGCCTGATTTGCCCTAACCTTAGCAGGGCTGGGGCGGAGGTCATTCCCAAGATTGTTCTATCGGTAAAGGAGTAGTATCTGTATGCGGCGATGGGATCGTAACGGGAGGCGCACGTGATTGCCGCGATTGTGGCCGGGTTGGTAGCGGCCGTTGCGGCCGGAGCAGCCGGGTGGCTGCTGGGCCGCCGGGCGGCCGGATCGCGCGCGACCGGGCTGGAGCGGAGGTTGGCCCTGCTTGAGGATGCGGCCGGGCGCAAGTACCGCGACCGGCTGGCGTCAATGCGGCGCCGACTGGGTTTCGTGTTTCTGGACGGGCTGCCGGCCGTGGCCGACCACGAGGTCGCGGATCTGTTTGAAACCGGGACAAAGCACGCGACGCAGTCCGAATGGGACAAGGCCGGCGAGCGTTGGACCAAGGCGTTGGCCAAGGCCAAACCGGCCGAGGCCGCGGCGCTGCATGTGCTCTGCGGAATCTGCCGGTTGTTGCTGAACCAGCCGAAGGAGGCGGAGTCCGAGTTTGACCGGGCGCTGGCCGCCAGCCGCGAGGCACACGACCTGGCCGGTTCTGCGGCAAGCCTGCTCGGGCTCGGTGCAGTCGAGGCCGAGCAGGGCCGGTCAAGCGATGCCGTTCTCCGACTCGAGGAATCTCTGCAGTTGAGCCGGAAGCTCGGCCTGAGCGAGTTCGAGGCAGTGGCGCTGGTTCGCCTGGCCGGGATTGCCGACGCCGACGAGGAGCACGACCGGGCCCTGGCGCTACACCGTCAGGCGGTGCAGGCCTTGAAGGCTGCCGGTGACCGTCTTGCCGCGGTCCGGCAGTACGGCGCGGCAGGCGAGACGTTGCTTCGCAAGGGCGAGTACGACAAGGCGCGCGCGGCCCACGAGGACGGGCTGCTTCTGGCCCGGCAGGTGCGGGACCGGTTCGGCGAGGCCGAGCGACTTGCTTCAATCGGCGTAATCCACCGCGTCCAGGGCGATACGACGCGTGCTCTTGATGTGCTGGAGCGGGCTTTCCATATCTACGAGGAAATCCACCAGCCGCGGCCGATGGCGCGGTTGCTCTACGAACTGGCGCTCATCCAAGACGGACTCGGCGAGCCGGACGCGGCCCATGAGTATCATGAGCGCTCGCTATCGCTGGCGCGCGAAGTCGGTGATCGCCGGCTGGAGGCACGGAATCTCGAGCAGATGGCCGAACTCTGCCTGCCCCAGGGCGCATTCGAGCAGGCACAGGCGATGTTCGAGGAGGCAGCGCAGATTGACCGCGGGGATTCAAGGAAGCAAGACCTGTGCCACGATCTGACCGGGGTCGGCCGGGCCCAGTTGCGGCTTGGCCGTGCCGCCGACGCGACCAGGTCTCTGACCGACGCGCTGGCCCTGAGCGAGGAACTGGCGGACTCGAAGGCCGACATGTGGGTATCGCTCTACCTCGGGCAGGCGCAGCGCGCGGCCGGTCTTTTGGCCGAGGCGCTGCAGAGCCTGGAGCGGACCCAGGCTTTGGCCCGGAAGCTGGGGGACGAGGGGATTCTGGCTGCAGCCATGGCCGAGGCCGCGCTGGTTCACGCGGGGCAGGGCGACTGGTCCGGTGCGGCGGCAGCGGCCCAGTCCGCCGCCGATTTGCACCGGAAGCTCGACGACAAGCGGGCGCAGGCGCGAGACTTGGTAGAGATAGGCGTGGCGCTCAGCCACCAGTCGCGGCTGGATGAGGCCAAGTCTCGGCTTGAGGACGGGTTGCGGCTGGCCCATGCGAGTGACGATTCCGAGATTGAGGCGTGGGCGCTGTTCGAGATGGCCGCGGTCAACCTCGCTCTGAGTAATCCCGGGCTCGCGCGGGAGAATCTGCAGCGGTCACTGCAACTGCGCGAGGCCGAAGGCGACTTGCGGGGTCAGGCTGAGTGTCGGTTGGAGCTGGGCCGGCTGCTGGCAGCGGCAGGGGAGACCGAAGCGGCCCGGGCGCAACTGGATCGGGCCGCGCGGCTATTCGTCAAGCTGGACGACCGGCAGCGCGCAGCCGATACGACGCGGGCGCTGGCCGGTCTGCCGGGTGCGGGCGGCGGGGTTCAGATCCTCGGGCATTGAGGCGAGCGCGTGCTGCCTCGGGTTGACTCCCGGGGCAGTGCTGCTACAATTCGGTCTTAAGAAGGGCGATTAGCTCAGCTGGTTAGAGCGCTGGTCTCACATACCAGAGGTCACAAGTTCAACTCTTGTATCGCCCAGTAGCCAAACAGACAGGTTGGCAGTTGGGAGCCAACAGCTGGTGCGATCCCAACTCCTGACCCTTGACTCCTGACTTCCTTTTACTTCTTTCCGCGCTTCCGGGCCGGGACGGTTCTAACGCCCTCCCAACGGAAGCCCATCTGGCGGCGGTAGCGACGGCGCTGCAGGCCGCTGAATCCCAGCTTGTCGCAAGCCTGCTCAAAGGTCAGCCCGCGCGCGAGCAGTTTGCGGATGGACTCCTGGCGGCACAAACGCTGGATTCTGCCGGCCGGTTCGATTTCGCGCCTTACCTGGCGAATGGCCTCGCGAACATGGTAGTCGCTGACTCCGTAGTGCCGGCCGATCGCCGACAGCGATTCGCCGCGGTCGTGCAGGTTGGCCATGGCGACGCAGGTCCGGCGCGATACGGTACGGTGCCAGGCGCGAATGCGGCGGCTCGGCTTGACCTTCAGTCGCGGCATCAATTGCCGGATGCGCTCACGGGAGACGCCCACGGCCCGGGACAGCTCAGCCTGGGTCATGCCGGAAACGGCCTTGCCCAGCTTCTCGATCTTCTGAGATGCAGTCAGTTCCATCTAGCCTTCCTTTCGAGTTGAGATTGTTATCATTGTTCGGCAGCCTGTCCTGGCCACGGCACTGCCAGCTTGGCGGTCGCACGCCTGCCGTCTTCGAGTTCAAGCACGGCGAACTGGATGCCGGAACCGATTCCGTGCGCCTGTATTTCGTCCTGGCCCATGCCGGTTCCTCGGATGGTCTGCCGGCGCCGACCCGCGACGTCGACCATCGTTAACCGATACCGGCAGCCACGCGGGACGTTGAGGACAATGCGACGCGCAAGTACGCGGATAATGGGTGCCCGGTCGGAGTTGGCAACGGCCTCAGCCGCGCCGGTCTGTACCAGCCCGGAAAGGCAGATGAGGTGGTTCTGTTCGTTGCCCTGGTCCTGCAGTCCGACGAGGACGTCGGCCGCACCGTCGCCGTCCAGGTCGGGAGCGCCGGTGACATCGTAGACGCGTTCGGTGAACGGATAGTACCAGAGCGCCTGGCCGGAGGCGCCGTCGAAGAGCCTGACCTGTCGTCCGTTCAGAGCGCCCGCAACGACTTCTGGCTTGCCGTCACCAGTTATGTCGGCCAGCGTGTCCACGCTCCAGACGTCGGTGCCGACGTTGGCGGACCAAAGCTGAGTGCCGTCGCTCCCCGAGAGGACGTGAACGTTGCTGTCCCACGAGCCGACGATGACGTCTTGCTTCCCGTCGTCGTTCAGGTCACGAACCGGCACGACTTCCATGATGTAATTGCCGATGCTCGTGCTCCAGATAACCGAGCCGTCAGAGCCCTCGAGGCAGAAGACCGAGTCGCTCCAACTGCCGGCGATGCAGTCGGCGGTACCCGAGGCGTTGACATCCGGTATGCGTTCAATATCCGATACCTCGCCCGAGCAGTCGCGGGTCCAGATGCGGGAACCGTTTGCGCCGGAGAGGCAGTAGACGGTGTCGTTGATGTAGTTGCCTCCGGCACCGAGCAGCACGTCCGGGACCGAGTCGCCGTTCACATCGTCGAACGGAGCTACACATTCGGCCGCGTCCTCGGGCAGGCGGAGGAACCATATCGCCTGTCCGGTTCGTCCCGAAACCAGGACCCCGGCTCCGGCGTAGTTGGTCGCGGTTCCTGCCGCGCCGAGAACATCCGCAACTGAATCGCCGTCGATGTCGGCAAAGCTGCGAACGCAGTAGACCCAGCCCCAGGAGTCGCGTTTGGTGTAGCGCCAGAGCGTATCCCCGGTCAGGCCGTCCAGCGCGATGACCGACCGGCCCGGAGTCGTGTAGCCGCCGGCGGTGCCGATCAGGATGTCGCGCGTCCCGTCGCTGTTCAGGTCGGGGGAGACGTCCAGCGCTTTGTTGCCCCAGGTGCCGTATGCGGTGCGGTTGAGCCAGATGGTGTCGCCGGTCGCACCGGACACGCAGTAGACCTTGGGCGTGTCGGCCGGCGTGTCGCTGTAGTAGACGACGCCGAACACGTCCGGTGTAGAGTCAGAGTTGACGTCCGGCCCGGCCACGACGTTATAGATGCCGCCATTGCCGCTGTAGAACGACCAGACGAGACGAGTCTGCGGCTGCGCCGACAGCACCGTTGTCAAGAGCAGCAGCAGGGCCGGCAGCCTCATCTTTCCTGTCCGTCGCCTAGGAGCCGGGGTTGATCCGGGCAATCTTCACCCGGGTCAACTGCTGGCGGTGTCCCTTCTTGCGTCGGTAGTTCTCGCGCCGGATAAACTTGTAGATCGTGATCTTGGCGGCTCGGGTGTGGCCGACTACTTCGGCATCGACCCGGGCGCCGGGAACGGTCGGGCTGCCGACGACGGCTTTGTCGTCGGTGCGCAGAAACAGCACCTCAAGCGGCACGGTCGTGCCGGGCTCGGACTCCAGGTGGGGAACGGTCACAACGTCCCCCTCCTTGACGAGGTACTGGCAGCCAGAAACTCTGACAATTGCGTACATCTTTAGTCTCCTAGCGGACCGGGTTGAGATGGTGTGGGCTGGGTCGGGGTCGGTTGTGCCGGGGTCGGGCGCGGGGCCGGGGCCGTGCGGCCGAGGCGGGCTCCGACCAGCACGAGTCCGAGCGACGTGAGCATGAAGGCGACCGCCAGGCCGGTCGTCAGTTTGGCCATGAACGGAGCCGCGCCGCCGCCCCCGAACATGCTATCGCCGCCGCCGCCCATGATTGAAGCCATTCCGCCCTTCTGGGGTTGTTGTACGAGTACGACCAGTACCAGAACAACCGACACCAGCAGGTGGAAAAATATCAGGATACCGTACATTAAATATTCTCCTTAGTCGGGCTAGCTTAGCGGAATGGGAAACGAAGTCAAGACGTGATGTTACACATCAAATCAGGCCGGTCAAGGAAGACGTTGCCGAATTCACAATGCCGCGGAACGAGGCAACCGCGAGGCTGGCTCCGCCGACCAGCGCGCCGTCAACGTCGGGCTGCTTCAACAGCTCGCCGAAGTTGTCAGGCTTGACGCTGCCGCCGTAGAGCAGGCGGGTGCGTTCGCTGACCGCCGGGGAGAGACCGCGCGTGAGCCACTGACGGATGAAGTCGTGGGCTTCACCGGCCTGGGCCGGCGTGGCAGTGCGGCCGGTGCCGATCGCCCAGACCGGTTCGTAGGCGACCAGGAACGATGCGGCCGGGGGCAGGCCGGCGAGGGCCGTCTGCAGTTGCCGCTCGATGACCCTGAAGGCCAGGTTGGACTCTCGCTCGGAGAGGGTTTCACCGCAGCAGAGGACCGGCTCGATACCGGCGGCAATGGCCGCCAGCAGCTTCTTCCGGCAGTTCTCGTCGGTCTCGCCGAACAGGTTACGCCGCTCCGAATGGCCGACCAGCACATAGCGGCAGCCGAGTTCGGCCAGAAAGCCGGGCGCGGTTTCGCCGGTGAACGCCCCGCCGGATTCCCAATGGCAGTTCTGGCCGCCGTATGTGACCTGAGTTCCTCTCAATACTTCGGCGACCGCGGGCAAGGCCGTGAACGGCGGGAATACTGCGACCTCGGGGCCGCCAGCCTTCGTTATTTCCCCTTTGTCATTGGCCACTTGCCTGAGCAGTTCCCGCGCGAAGGTCTTTGCCTCAGCCGGTCCTTTGTTCATCTTCCAGTTGCCCGCGACGAGCGGAGTTCGTATTCGGTTCATCGGTCCGCCAGCGCCGCTATGCCGGGCAGGACCTTGCCTTCGAGGAGTTCCAGCGACGCGCCGCCGCCGGTTGAGACGTGGCTCATCTTTTGTGCATACCCGAACTTCGCCAGGGCCGCGCCGGTATCACCACCGCCGGCTACCGTGCACGCACCGCGGTCCGTAGCTTCGGCCACAGTCTGAGCCATGGCGCGAGTGCCTTCGGCGAATGCGTCGCGTTCGAACACGCCCATCGGTCCGGCCCAGACCACTGTCTTCACGGTCGCGAGTACCTCCGCGAACAGCCGGCTCGAGTCCGGACCGATGTCGAGACCCATCTGGCCGTCGGGGATTTGGTCGACCCGCACCGTTTTGGCGTCGGCGCCGGCGTCGATGGCCGGGGCCACGACGACGTCGGTCGGCAGCACGAGTTTTGGGTCCCTGGCAAGCGGACGCACCTGCTCGGCCAGGTCTGGCTCCCATAGAGACTTTCCGATCGCCACGCCGCGGGCCTTCAGGAAGTTGAACGCCGCGCCGCCGCCCAGTATTACGTTGTCGATACGGGGGAGAAGGTTCTTGATGACGCCGGCCTTGTCCGAGACCTTGGACCCGCCGATGATGGCGACATAGGGACGGGCCGGGTGTTCGAGAATTCGGGTCAGGAAGTCGGCCTCGGTTTCCATCAGCAGGCCGGCAGCCGGCTGCTTGAAGAACGAAGCCACGCCGACGGTCGAGGCGTGGGCGCGATGGGCCGAGCCGAACGCGTCGTTGACGTAGACGTCGGCCAGCGAGGCGAGCTCGCGTGCGAACGAAGGGTCGTTGGCGGTCTCACCCGGATGGAAACGCAGGTTCTCGAGCAAGGTGACCGTGCCCGGAACCGCCCGCGATCGCACCTTGCGGGCGTTGTCGCCGGTATAGACCGGCGCATAGGTCACCGGGCTGCCGACCAGTTGGGACACGACCGGCAGAATCGGGTGGAGCGAGAAGAGCGGGTCGGGTTTGCCTTTGGCCTTGCCCAGGTGCGAGGCAAGAATCACGCCCGCGCCGTGGTCGAGCAGGTACTGCAGGGTCGGCAGTGCGGCCACGATTCGGGCAAGGTCGCGAATCCGCATATCCTCGCCCATCGGCACGTTGAAGTCGACCCGCAGGAATACGCGTTTGCCCCGGACGTCGATATCGCGGACCGTCAACTTGTTCATCGGCTATGCCCGGGAAGCCATGTAGCCGACAAGGTCGACCAGCCGGTTGGCGTAGCCGAACTCATTGTCGTACCACGCGAATACCTTGACCAGTGTTCCGTCCACGACCGCGGTCAGCTTCGAGTCGACCATGCACGAGTGCGGATTGCCGACAAGGTCAATCGAGACGATCGGTTCCTCGACGTACTGGAGGATGCCCTTGAGCGGGCCCTCGGCCGCGGCCTTGAACGCGGCGTTCACTTCTTCCTTGCTCGTGCTCTTTTCCACGCAGCACGCGAGGTCGACCATCGAGACGTCGGGTGTGGGCACCCGGATGGCGGAGCCGTCGATCTTGCCCTTCAGTTCCGGGAAGATGACGGCGACGAGCTTGGCCGCGCCGGTTGAGGTCGGGATCATCGACAGCGCCCCGGCCCGCGCGCGGCGCAGGTCCTTGTGCGGTTGGTCGAGCAGGGCCTGGTCGTTCGTGTAGGCGTGAATTGTCGTCATGTACGCACGCTGGATGCGAAAGCTCTCGTGGACGACCTTGGCCGCCGGCACGACGCAGTTCGTCGTACAGGAAGCGTTCGAGACGACGTGGTCGGTCTTCGGGTCATAGGTCGTGTGGTTCACGCCCATCACCAGCGACTTGACCGGCTTGTCTCCCTTTGGGGGGGCGGAAATGATCACCTTCTTGGCACCGAACTTCAGGTGCATCGCCGCCTTGTCATACTCGGTGAAGAGGCCGGTGGACTCGATAACGTACTCGACCCCGAGTTCGTGCCAGGGCAGGTCCGGGTTCTTCTTCGCGTTGTTCACCAGAACCTTGCGGCCGGCGATGGTAATGTACTCGCCGTCGACATTCACGTCGGGAAACGAGCCGTGGACCGAATCGTACTTCAATAGATGAGCAAGCGTCGCGGCATCGGTGACGTCATTGATGCCGACGACTTCGATTTGCGGGTGGCAGGACGCGATCCTCGCGACCAGCCGTCCGATTCTGCCGAAGCCATTGATTGCGAGTCTGACAGACACAGATTCCTCCTTACGGTAAGGGCAGCCTCAGGTTCCAATTGCCCTCGGTTGAGGGTCTGCAACCAGTCCTGTTCAGGTTGAAGATTAAGCATAGACACGCAAGTGCGGCTCGTCAAGACCGGAATTGGG
>CAZVCQ010000088.1:0-9132 GCA_964626085.1 uncultured bacterium | reverse complement strand
ACGCTCGAGGACCATCTCCGCGAGTTCGAGGAAGAGCGCGACCTGGAAGGCTAGCCCGACGGCCGGACCGGTCTGACTTGTCCGACGGGTCGGACCCTGGGTGTGAAGCAGCCCACCGCGGCGATACTGACTGCCGGCTGCCGGCTGAATCAATCCGAGAGTGACGCCCTGAGGCATCGGTTGGCGCTTCAGGGCGTCATCGTTGTCGAATCGCCGGAAGAGGCCGACACGGTCTACGTCAATACCTGCACGGTGACTGCTCAAGCTGACCGAAGTTCCACCCAGTTGATTCGTCGCGCGGGCCGGGCCGCAAGGGGCCCGCGGGTGGTCGCGCTCGGCTGCATGGCGGAGCGCTCGCCGGACCGGGTCCGGCAAATCGCCGGAGTCACCGAAGTGTGGGGCAACGATAGGAAGCAGGCTGAGATTTCAGCCATCGACCCGACGCCGGTTCGAAGCCGGGCGATACTCAAGGTCCAGGACGGATGCGACCGGCGCTGTTCTTACTGCGTTGTCTCCGGGCTGCGAGGCGAATCGCGTTCGGTGCCGGCCGCCAGGGTCCGCGAGCAGTTTGAGCGGCTGCTGGCGGCCGGGTTCCAGGAGGTGGTGCTGACCGGCCTCAACCTCGGTACCTACCGTGATGGCGGGATGACGCTGGCCGGTCTCTTGGAGACCCTGCTCGAATCGTGCCGCGACGCGCGTATACGACTCGCATCGGTCGAACCGGATACGTTCGATGACGCCCTTCTCGCCGTGATTGCCGACAATCGTGTCTGCCCGCACTTCCATGTACCATTGCAGTCCGGGGACGATGTCGTGCTCGCCCGCATGAAGCGGCGATATCGGGCAGCGGACTTCAAGCGGCTGGTCGAGCGCATCAGCAAGGTCAGGCCCGAGGTGAACGTCGGGACGGACGTGATCGCCGGGTTTCCCGGCGAGAGCGGCGAGTCGTTTGCGCGCACCCGGGATTTCCTTGCCCAGACGCCGGTCGGCTATCTGCACGTCTTTCCATTCTCGGCGCGTCCCGGGACCGAGCAGGTGTGCCGGGGTGAGCCGGTGCCCTCGCCGGTCGTACGCGAGCGGGTCGTCGAGCTGCGGACTTTCTCCGACCAACGCCGGCAGGAATACCAGGCGCAGTTCGTCGGGACCGTTCGGCCGGCGATTGTCGAGACGGCGCGAACCGCCCTGACCGACAACTATCTGCGGTTGAGGGTGACCGGGACCACGCGGCTGGCGCCGAGGGCGCTCGTCAGCTTCCACATCGGGCAGGAAGGCGCGGGCCTGACCGGCAGCCCGTGTTGACAATCGGGCGTCATGGCCTAAGCTGCTAATCCGGTGAGTGAAGACAATACCACCAATGACAATCTGAACACAGGAGGATACTTGTGAGGACATTCCGGCTGGCAATCATCCTCGTCCTTGCGACCGTGGGACCGCTCTTGGCGGCCAAGGAGTTTCGAGTCGGCTATGTTGACTACGACCAGGTTATCGCCAAGTACGAGGCCGCGGCCGAGGCGAAGCAGGAGATGGACACGGTACGCCTGAGCTTCGAGGCGAAGGCCGAGTCACTCAAGGGCGACTGGGAGCAGTCAAAGGCCGAGTACGAATCCCAGCAACTCACGCTTTCGGAAGAAGGGAAGCGCGCGAAGAACGCCGAGGTCGACCAGCGGAAGCGGCGCTATGACGGCTACGTTGCCCAGGTGTACGGCAAGGGCGGCCTGATCGACCAGCGCTACAAGGAGCTGATTGCGCCGATTGTGGCGAAGATCGACTCGGCGGTCGCCAAGCTCTCCGCGGACGAGGGATTCGCTCTCATCCTGGACGCGTCCAAGTCCGGAATCGTCTACTCGGAGAGCGGGCTCGACCTGACCCAGTTGGTGCTCGAGGATTTGAACCGTGAGTTTGCGCCGGTCGGGCCTTCCGTTACCGGCAAGAAGGTCTACGCACTGATGCCCGTATACAACTCCAACGACCTTGCGTCGCAGGACCACGTCGGCAGCGACATCCGGGAGTTCGTCTACGGGCTGGTGAAAGTGCAGCCGAAAGTGGACATGGTGGCCAACGCGAAGGTCGACCAGCAGCTCCAGTCCTACGGTCTTGCCAACCAGCAGGTCGTACTCGACAAGGCGCTGGACGCGGGCCGCGCGCTCGACGCCGACTACGTTGTATTCGGCAATGCGAGCAAGCAGGACCGCCGGATCCAGTTCGAACTGTCGATTGCCGACGTGCGGCTGGGGACTCTGCTTAAGACGGACAAGGGTGATGCCGTCCGGCCCGAAGATCTGCAGCAGCAGGTCGGCACGGTGATCCGGGTGCTGCTCGCGGCAGTTGCGAAACCCTGAGCCGGCGCGGGTCGAGCCGGGCGCGAAGCTAGCGCCGGACGTTGTTCTCGCACCGTTCGTCTACATTGGTCCGGAGGTCGAGGTCGGGCCGGGTTCAATCGTGGAGCCGAACGTGACCATCTTGGGCAGGACAACCGTCGGCGCCCGGGTGCGAATCGGCCCGGGTACTGCAATCGGCTGCACCGGATTCGGGTACGATAGACGGGACGGCCGTTATCAACTGCTCGAGCACGGCGGCTGCGTGATAGTCGAAGATGACGTTGACATCGGGGCCAACTGCACGATTGCCCGGGCCAGGACCGGGCGAGAGACGCGCATCGGTCGAGGCACGAAGATAGACTGTCTCGTCCACATCGGCCACAACGTCGTGATTGGCCGCGACTGCATTCTGGCCGGACAAGTGGGAATCGCGGGGAGCGCGGCGCTCGGCGACCGGGTAATGCTGGCGGGACAGGTTGGAGTGAGTGACCATGTGACTATCGGCGATGACGCGGTCATCTATGCGAAGTCTGCAGTATTCCGTTCGGTCCCGGCCGGCGCGCATTACTCGGGAATTCCGGCGCGGCCACACTCGGAGATGAAGCGGCTCTGGGCGAACCTCTGGCGTCGGTTTGGCGGACGGAAATGAGTGGTGCGACGATTGCGAGAGCTGCCGGCTTCGCCGGCAAGGGCCGGCTGGGTCGAGGAAGGGTGAGCGTGCGATTGAGCCCGGCCGGACCCGGTGCCGGCATCTGGTTCAACGGTAGTGTGCGGGCGACGGTTGCCAACGCGGGCGTAATCGGCCACGCCACCTGTCTGGGCCGAGGGCATCACCAGGTGCGTATGGTCGAACACCTGCTGGCCGCCTGTTTCGGGCTTGGTGTGACCGACCTCGCGGTGGAGACGAACGGGACCGAGTTGCCGATGGGTGATGGCAGCGCCGGACCGTACGGACGTTTGCTGAAGAAGGCGGGTATCGTCCGGTACAAGGATGGGCCAAGGCCGGCGCGGTTGAAGCGGCCGGTCCGCGTGAAGGAGGGCGCGCGGTTCATTGTCGCGGTTCCGGCGCGAGGCCTGATGATCAACTGCCTGACGCGGTTTCCTGAGTTCGGGACGCAGTTCTGCGCGTTCGCGGCTGCGCCCGCCTCCTTCCTGCGGACGGTGGCCCGAGCCAGGACCCTGGCGCAAACCAGTATGTCGCCGGTTGCGCTCGGAAGGAAGCAAGGCATGCGGCTTCGGCTGAAGCGGTTCGGTCGGTTCGTGTGCGCCGAGCGGTGGCGGTTCCCGGATGAACCGTGCCGGCACAAAGCACTGGACCTGCTGGGCGACCTGGCACTGCTCGGCAGGCCGCTTGACGCGGCGGTATTTGCATATATGCCTGGGCATCGGCTGAACCTTGCCTTTGTCCGGAAAGTCGAGAGAGAACTGGAGGCTTGATGAGTGATGTCGTCCTTGACGTTGAACAGATCAAAGAGCTGCTGCCCCATCGTGAGCCGTTCCTGTTCGTGGATGCCGTAACCAAGCTCGAACCGAACCTGATTGAGGGATACCGAGAGATCAAGGCCGACGAGCTCTACTTCCCCGGGCACTTCCCGGGATTCCCGGTACTGCCCGGCGTCCTCATGGTCGAGGCGATTGCCCAGATCGGGATAATCCTGGTCACCAAGGTTCGCGAGGAGCGCCGCGGCCGCAAGACGCTCTTTGCGGGAGTGGAAAGCGTGCGGTTCCGCCGTCAGGTCAAACCCGGCGAACGTGTTTTACTCTCCGCCGACATCATCATCGGTCGTTCTTCGGTGTACAAGATTCACGGCACGGCCAAAGTGGGCGACGAGTTGGCCTGCGAGGCGGTAGTCATCGGCGCGCTGCGATAGGAACGGACAGTCCGCGGATTACGCAGATTACACAGATTCAGGCAGAGACGGTACGTCCGCCAGAAACCCGGGACGCCTGAACCCTTGAGCCCATCAGGTTCCGCTCCGCCTACATCTATCGTAGGTTCTGGCGTTCAGTTCGGTCTTGGCTGTGAGGTCGGCCAGTTCTGTTGTTTTGAGGGGCGAGTCACGGCCGGGGAGCGGAACCGGTTTGCCACTGGTGTGGCAATTGGTGGCGCACCGATGGACACGAAGTACGGGGGCGAGGATACCGAGGTGCGAATCGGTGCTGGCAACACGTTCTTTGAGTATTCCACGGTGCACCGGGCAAACGGGGCAGGCAACGCGACCATCATCGGCGACGACAACTTCATAATGGCCTACGTCCACATCGCGCACAACTGCCGCATCGGCAGCGGGTGCGTTGTAACCAACGGGGTTCAGCTTGCGGGGTACGTGGAGCTCGGGGACCGGGCGAACATCGGCGGGCTCGCCGGCATCCACCAGTTCTGCCGCGTCGGGGCGCTGGCGATGGTCGGCGCGTGCTCGTACGTGAACAAGGACATTCCGCCCTACATGCTGGCCGCGGGCAACCCGTGCCGCGTACGCGGGCTGAACTCGGTCGGCTTGGATCGCGCGGGGGTCGGGGAGCCGGTGCTGGCCATATTGCGGCAGGCCTATCGCACCATCTACCGGGCGGGCTTGAACCTGACCGAGGCCATGTCTACAATCGAGGCAGAGCTGCTGCCGGCAAGCGCACCGGACCGCGGGCAGGAGCAGCTTGAGGAACTGGTCCGCTTCGTCCGTTCGAGCACGCGCGGAATCGAACTCCGCAGCAGTCGGCAGGAACAGGAGGAATCGTGAAGACGGCATTCGTTTTGCTCTCGGGTCTCGCGGTGACCTTGGCTTTCGGTCATCCGTGGGCATGCTTCCACGGCGACCCGCAACACACTGGACTCTCGGCGAACGCCGTTGGATCGCCGCTCGAGCTGGACGGGATGTTTGCCTGTGACAGCCAGATCTCAGGCTCACCGGTTGTCCGACAGGACGGCAACGTGCTGGTTGGTGCGCGGGACGTCAAGCTCTACTGCCTCGAACCGAACCTCGATTCATCGGTCTGGGTCGCCGACCTCACACCTTATGGTTCCAACATCTACTACTCGACGCCGGCACTAGACTCGGCCGGCAACGCCTACATCACCACCAACCGCAGGCTGGTTAAAGTCGGCAGCGAAGGTTCGGTGCTCTGGTCCTGGCCGTCGCACAACTCGCTCTCCATCAGCCACTCGCCGGTCATCGGGAAGGACGGTAAGGTCTACTTCGCCTGCTACTCGGATTCCATCTATGCCCTGAATCCGGGAGGCACCTTGGTTTGGGCACGGGACCTCGGCGCATCGGTCAACTCGGCGCCGGCGGCAGGCTTGGACGGCCGCATCTACGTCGCCACGACCCGCGACACTCTGAGCCGCAAGCTCTGGTGCTTCAACCCGGACGGCTCGTCGCCGTGGTCCTGTGACCTCGCGGGCGAAGCCGAGTTCGCGTCGCCGGCAATTGGCCCGGACTCGACCATCTACGTCGGGGCGAACCGCTACCTCTACGCGGTGCGCTCGGACGGCAGCCTGAAGTGGCGGGACAGCTTGCTGGCGCGAATCCAGTCCTGCCCGGCCGTTGCCAACGAGTCGACACTCTACGTCGTGGCCGGAGCCGGGCTCTACTGCGTTGACACTGACTCGGGCGTGCGCTGGCGCAAGTCGATTGGCGGCTCGAACTACTGCTCTCCGGCAATTGATGCCGAAGGCAACATCTACGTCGGCACAGCCAGCGGCGCGAGCAGCAAGTTCTATTGCATCGGTCCGGACTCGACGACCCGCGATAGCCATGCCTTCAACGATGACGTCTGGTCGTCGCCAGCCATCGGTGAGAGCGGGCGCATCTATATCGGCTGCCTGAACGACAGCCTCTACCTCTTCCAGGGGCCGGGCGCGGCCGTTGGCGAGCAAGGCGGCTGCGCCGGGCAATCCGCAATACGCCTACTGCCAAACCCTACGCGCGGCGTCGTGCGGATAGTCCCTTGGGGCCAATACTCGGTCAAGGTCTATGATGCTAGTGGCGCGCTTGTGGCTACTGCCACGAATACGGACAGAGTCGACATGCGAGGGCTTCGTCGCGGAGTCTACGTGGTGCGGGTCGCCGCGCCGGGATGCCCGCCGCAGAAGCTCATCCTACGGTAGCTGAGTAGGTCCCACAGGACCTATGTGACCTATATGACCTACCTTCGGGCCATCGAGTTCCTCGATGGCCTCGTGAACTACGAGAAGCTCGCCAAGCCGCGGACCGAGTTCAAGCTCGACAACATCCGCCGGCTGCTGGAGCTTGCCGACAATCCCCAGGAACGGATGCGGAACGTCATCCTCGTCGCCGGCACCAAAGGCAAAGGCTCGGTCTGCTACATGCTCGAAGCCGCCCTGCGCGGCTGCAAGCTCTCTACCGGTATGTTCGTTTCGCCGCACGTGCTCGACGTCCGCGAGCGAATCCAGCTTGACGGCAAGCCGATTCCCAAGAGCCTCTTCGCCGGCCTCGTCGCCCGCCTCGCCCCCTTCATTTCCTGCCCACGTCCTGCGTCCCCCGCCCCTCGTCCCGACCGCGTCGCGGTCAGTTACTTCGAAATGACGACGGCCATGGCCTTCCTGCTCTTCGCGGAGAAACAGCCTGACTATGCTATCGTCGAGGTCGGGTTGGGCGGCAGGCTCGATGCCACCAATCTCTCCGACCCGATGGTCTCGGTCATCACTCGCATCGGGTATGACCACGTGAAGGTGCTGGGCAATACGCTGACCAAGATTGCAGGGGAGAAGGCAGGCATCATGCGCGAAGGCAGGTCGGTCGTCGTCGGCGAGCAGGAACCCGAGGCGCTCAAGGCGCTCAAGCGTAGGGCTCGCGACGCCGGGGCGCGGCTGGTTCAGGCCGGATCTGTCGTATCCGTTCCATCCGTCCAATCCGTCGCAGACGGTCTGGAGTTCGGCGCCCGCGCTCGCTTCGGAGCAGGCGTCGTTCACCTGCCCCTGCTCGGTCTGCATCAGACTGAGAACTGCCAGACTGCGCTGGCCGTGCTCAACGAGCTCTGGCGGTATGACCGCCGCATCAAGTTCAAGCGTGTAGCATGCGGCATGGGGAAGGTGTCGATTCCAGCCCGCTGCCAGGTTGTCCAGCGGAGGCCGCTGACCATTGTTGATTCCTGCCACAATCCCGAATCGGGCCGAGCGCTCGCCAACGTCCTCCGCGACCATCTTCCTTTTCTTCATTCCTCCCCACGTCCCACGTCCCGCGCCCCTCGCCCCGTTCCGAAGGTAGTGCTCGTCTACGGTTCGCTTGCGGGCAAGCTCGTTGCCGAGACCGTTGCCCCGCTTGCGCCCTTTGTGGAGCAGGCGATTCTGGTCCAACCCGAGAATCCCCGCGCCATGCCGCTGGTCGAACTCAAGCGCATCTTCTCGCGCCTTGACATTAGCTTCGTCACCGCAAGCTCCGTCCCGGCCGCGCTGTCCGTTGCCCGGAGTTCATCGTTTATCGTTCATCGTTCATCGCTTCCCATCGTGGTTGCTGGTTCCTTCTACCTCGCCGGAGAGGTCCTGAAGGTACTCGGACCGTCGAGAGCCAAGCGCCGTTTCTGGTAGCGCCGGGGCAACCTACCGTCTGCGGCGACGGAGACTCGAGAGATGCCGTCAGGTTCATCTCGCAAGTCCCCACCCAAGTCCATCCGCAAGTCCCTCTGCAGACCGCGATGGAAGTGGCCGCGCGCCTCAACCTGCAAGTGACCGTCGGATTGAGCCTGCCTGTGACCCTGTCACTACCTCTGAGATAGGTCTGCCAAGTCGCGGTCGGATTCGCAGTGCAAACCGGCCGCAGAGTCGCCCTGCGAACCGGTTCCGATACCCCTTCCGGAACCACCTTGGGAACCGTCCCGGGAACGGTTCCCAGGGCGACTCGCATGGCGTCGGTCTTGGCCGTCTTTCCAGCACCTAACAGACTGAGATATAGCAGCTTAGGTTGCCCAGGGTCTCCCAGAACGCGCGGTGGGGCCCGTCGGCTTCGTTCCGGCGGCTTGACAAGAAGAAAGTTCGGCCGAGAATAGTGTCGAGGAAACGGTGAAACCCATCGCGCTCTTGACGGCGCTTGTCGCGCTGGCGGTCGCCCAGCACTGGGATGTCGAGCAGGTGGACTCGGCTGGCTGGGGTGCGAGCGTTGATATGCGTTGGCATCCTGATGGTCGGCTGTTCCTGTGCTACAGCGATACTTCCGGCATCATCCGGCTGGCTTCCAAGGACTCAATCTGGTCCTATGAAGACCTGCTGCAGTGGCGTCCCATTCGGTCGGGGACCCAAGCCTTCGATATCGACCACCGAGGGGATATCGGCGTTTCGTACATCGGCACTGATAACCTCTACTGGTATGCTCTGAAGACCGATACTGGCTGGGCCGATATACAAACGCCGTTCAACGCCGGACCATACTATCCCTCTCCAGTCACGCTGGACACAGCCGGAGCTCCGGCGATCTGCGTCCAACTCGGCGACGCGTACAAGCTTGCACGGAGGCGGGACACGGTGTGGGTGACCTATGCGCTGGCAAGCGGGTTCTCTGGGTGGACCAACGACTTCGACTGTAGCGCTCTAGGTTCGACGGACGACGTGATCTGGGGCGTGTTCCGATACACCTACCATTATCCGCCCGCGTTCGCCTACGGTACGTGTCTCTATAGCTTCCAAGCGCGTGATTCCGACGTGAGCGTGGTCCAGATCACCGATGATGTGTTGGGCGGTGCTGGCGCCGCTTCTGGGTGTGTTGACGCGCATGGGTCGGTGCACTCAGCCTACAACCACTATACGGATTTGGGGTCTTCGCGTGTTTGTGTGGGTGATTTGAGGTCTTTCACGTCTACTCAGAGT
>CAZVCQ010000087.1:0-9245 GCA_964626085.1 uncultured bacterium | reverse complement strand
CAACTTAGGACAAATTCACCCCATCAAATCACCCACACGAATCCGCGAAGAGCCCGAAATTGTGGGAGTTGCAGGCTGTCTGGTGTACGTGTGGAATCCGGCGGGGAATGTCGTTTCGCCTTGGCCGCAGCCACTGCTTGACTCGGCTGGCGGCTTATGCACCATCCACGGCTCGCCGGCAATCGCCGACATCGACCCGACCGAGCCCGGTCTGGAGATGGTCTTCCTGGCAAGGAAGGCGGATCCCGACAACGGCGTTCCCTGTCTCATCGTCATGAGCCAAGCCGGGAGCGTTCTTTGGAGAGCCGGGCTTCAGGGCACGTCTTGGGCGTCTGACCTATCGTCGCCCGTAGTCGGCGACCTGGACGGCGACGGGTTCCTCGAGGTGGTTGCACCGGTGGCGGCGTCTCCCAATCTGTACGTGTTCAGGTGGGATGGCCAATTGCTGGGTCTGCTAAGTGGCGCGTGCTTCGGCAGTCCGGCTTTGGCAGACCTGGACGAAAACGGCAATCCAGACATACTGACTGTGGATGTGACGCTGAAGGCATGGGGGTTCAGCGACGGAGAGTTCTACGGCATCATACCCGCAGGCCGGTCATACGGACTTCGGGCCGGGCCCATCGTGGCGGACGTGAATGGCGACGGCCACAGCGAGATTGTGACAGCATACATCCACACAAGCAGGTGGAATGAACAGGTCCGGGCGTATGACCGTGTGGGCAACCTGCTACAGAACCAAGGTTTCCCCATCTGCGGCGTGGACGAGCCGATACAGGAGATGGAGGTTGCAGACCTCGACCTGGATGGTGACATGGAACTGATAGCATTCACGTGCGCAGGAGGCCTCGTCAAGGTCTGGGATCTGCCGGTGCCGTATGACCGGCGGAAGGTGGAATGGGGCTCATTCCACGGCGACGTGCGACACACCGGTCTCTACTCCCAGCCGGTCCGGGATACTGTCGCGCATGACATGTACTGGTGGGGACGGTACAGGCTGTGCGGCGACCTCACCGTGGACGACCACGATCTCACCGTGGAGCCCGGCACCTGGGTACAGGCGGACATCGGTGCACCCGGCCCCGGGATTACGGTGAGCGGCGGCTCGTTCACTGCCACGGGGACTCGCTCCGCCCCGACCTACTTCGAGTCAGGAGTCGCCGGCCAGCCCTGGGACGGCGTGCGAGTAGACAGCGGGTCCGCATCGGTCATCGGCTGCAACATCGCTTACGCGCTCGAAGGCTTGGCCGCGACGAACTGCAATCCGCTGTTGGTTTCGGGTGATACGTTCTCCACCTGCCTGATCGCCGGAATAACGAGCATCAGCAGCCCCGTGTCGACGGTTGAGAGCTGCTATTTCACCGGCAATGGGATCTATGACGTCTTTGTGAACAACATGGACGCGTTCAGTCCCTGCGTGATTAAGGGGAACGAATTCCACAGTAGCGCGGACTACGGGATTTGGGCCGAGTATGCGCCCGCGGCGGCCATAGCCGACAACCGGTTGTCGAACTCGCGACCGTCTTCGCAATACGGCATCAAGTACAGGGGGGCCGGTGGGGCGCCGCCGCAACTGCTCGGCGACATTACCGGCAACACGATACGTGGATATGGCCAGGGAGGCATCCTCTGCGACGCCAGCTCACCCCGCATCTACGGACACAACGACGTGGATGACAACTACGGCGTCGGTATTTGCTGCCTGCAGATCTCGTGCCCTACCGTTGAGTCTTGCGCTATTGCCGACCACTTCTACGGCGTGGTGGCCATGAGCATGTCGTTTCCGGTTCTGGGGGACTCCCAAGGGGCCGGATACAACACGATCGACAACTCGGCCCTCAACCTGGTCAACGTGAACGAGTCGCAGCTACAGCCGGTCATGGCCGAGAACAACTGGTGGGGACAGAGCCCACCTGACGCGCAGAAGTTCTCGGGCAATGTCGACTACGTGCCCTGGTTGGACAGTCCGCCGGGCGAGGGCGGGCAGTGGCAGCCCAGTGCGCTGGATTTCCCGCTGGCGCTCGGGCAGTACCGGCCCAACCCCTTTTCGTCCGCCACTCGTGTCCTGCTATCCAATCCGAGGCAGCAGAGGCTGGTTGTCAGGATCTATGACGTGACCGGCCGGCACGTGCAGACGTTGCTGAACGCGGTCGCACCGCCGGGAAGAAGCTGGCTGACGTGGGGCGGCTTGGACGTGAAGGGGCGGAAGGTCGGTTCCGGCGTCTACTTCTGCCGCCTGAGCGCCGCGAACGAGGACAAGGTGAGTCGAGTTGTCTATGTGAGGGGGAAGTGATGAAGCGAATAGTGACGGCACTCCTGTTGCTCACGGCGCTGGCCGGTGCTGTTGATACGCTGTCGGTGCCCATCGGCCCGGTAACCTGCATTCAGAAGGACGGATTGGCCCGGCTGCTGGCACGGTTTGACCTGTCGGCACTGCCCCGAATCCAGCTACGTCTACTACGCCCAGATCGTCGGTCTCTGCGACATCGCCGAAACCACAGCCATCGAGACGCGGCGGCTCACGACGCCATGGTCGCGCGAGAACGTGCGATGGGACTACCCGTGGCGGAAACGTGGCGGCGACTATGACACGAGCAGCACCGCGCTGTTTGTCTACATTGCCGGCCGGCACAAGTCGCTGGCAATGGACGTGACGTACCACGTGCGGGATTGGCTGCGGCAGGGACACGGCCACAACTACGGGTTGCTGTTCAAGGATGGCATGACCCGCGAGGTCGGCTTCAGGAGGTTCCATGGCTTGTCAGAGGTGCTGGCCAAGGCCCGCCTCCGTGTCATCTATCGCGCGGCCCCGGTGCAGGTACACGACAAGGACGGGGCGGCTCAGGTGCCAACCGGCAGATCGGTGCACCACTGACGTTCTGCCGGGCAGCCGGGTTTCAAAGTCGGTGAAGAAGGCGGTGGTGGCGAGGTAACGCGGAGTTAGTGAGTTAGCAGCTAGGAGTTAGCAGTAGCAGGGGCGGGCGAAAGCTCGCCCCTGCGTCTCAACCGGACGGCATGGGCCGTCGGCATGAGGTCACGGCGCCGGCGCGGGGACGTTGAAGACGTCAGTCCGAATCGCGGCGAGGACTTCAGGCTTCAGGCCGCGTGCCTGCCACTTCTCCAGCAGTACTTGGGTTTCTTTCGCCAGGGTCGGGCCGGAGATGGTACGGCCGTGCGAGAGTTTGAAGAGTTGCCGGGCAAAGTCGAGGTAGAAGACGATGTACATCGTGTCGATACCGCTGGAGTCCAGCACCTGCTTCGTCTCCGTTTCCATCGCGCACAAGGCAACCAGCGAAGCTTGGTAGCGTTCGCTCATGTCGGCATAGATGCGGGAGGTCGTTTGCGCTGCAATCTCGGGCGAGTACTTCGCCTGCCAGCGCGAGAGTCTGCGTGTGACGTCAGACATGGTAGACCACCTTTCCGGCACTTGAGCCGGGGTTCTGACTATTCGGGCCTTTGGGGCTGTGAAGCCGGTAGCCGGTTCACGTGGCCTCCTATATGTTAATCCGCTTCTTGACGGGGAAAAAGGGCAAAGAACCTTCTGTACGCCGACATCTACCGCTGCATCTGAAGTTCCCTGGCCCGGCGTTCTACCTGCCAATCGAACTGCCTACAGGGGGGTCAATCCGGGGGTGACTCCGGGGTTCAAGGCCGCGTACACTGCCGCCAACAATGTCGCCGTCATTCCAGGACTTAGCTCGCCGGTCAGTTGCGCGACGAGAGCGGGACTCAACGCAGCGGCCAATCCCGCCCAGGCTGGGGAGTTCAACGCCGTGGCTAGTCAGGATCTCAGCGCCACGCTCAATCCGGCAGTGAATCGCGCGGCGAGTCGCGCAATGAGTTCCGGCCTGACTTGCGCGTTCAATCGCGAGCTGAATTCGGCATTGAATCCCGCGTTGAGTCTACGGTTCAGTTCGGTACTGAGTGCCGAAGTGAACGAGGTAGTTCCGGTGCGGGTGCTATGACCCCTGGCCGGTCTCGTGCGTAAGCTCTGTCATTACCGCATGATGTGCATTGGAGAACCGTATTCTCTCGGAAAAGCGGCGGCCTTGCCACCGCATTCCAAAGACCCGACTGCCATCTACATGTAGTGGTTCACCGTTCTCGGACCACAATTCTGCCGCCCACTCCTCGGCCCACAGGCCGCCTGGGGGGTAGCATCTGCCGATGCAGCGAGAGACGCGTTGAAGCCTACAATGACCGGAGCTTTGACTCGAACATCGACTCGAACAATGACGCAGACGATGACGGGTTCAACTTCAGGGACAATGTCGCGAGCAATGCTCGATTCAGTGACGGATTGAGGTTGAGGTTCAGGTTGAGACTCAGTGCAGGATTCGGTTACCGACGCAGTTGTCGATGCAGTTCACTACCCAGTGAGCGATACTTTGGTCGGTACTTCCCGACGAACAATGAGAGGTACTTTGACGGACTCAGTCGCGGCTTTGCCGCGAGGTTCCAGTTGCCAGGCACCAGTGTTCAGTTCGGCGGGCTTGGGACACGATTACCCGCGAAAACAGGGGACAGTCCCACGGAGCGCTTGCGTCGGACTCAGCGCGGTACAGTCCCCATTTTCGCGGTCATGTCCCCGCCCGCAGGCCTCGTCGGTGAATGCGGGGTGCTGGCGGGTCTGCGGACAGGTTGAGGTTTAGGCTGAGGTCGAGGACCGGCAGGAGGTTCGGACGGACTACGGATGAAATCGAGGGGCGGTTCGTGCCGCCCGTTGACTTGGTTCGCTGCGGCTATATCATCAACGCCATGAGTGAGCGATTCCCGCAGCTCGCGGGTTTGACTCGCGAGGACTTGGTCGGCATCATCGAGGACTCAGCGAAGAACTGGCTGGCGCACGACGGACTCTGGTTTCAGGCCGTTGAGCGGGCCTACGGAATTGATGCCGCCATGAAGGCCGACGCCGAGGCCTGGCGCAAGTTCACTATCATCGAGGCGAAGCGGATCATGGAGCGACACGGAATCGCCCCCGGCGGCGGGATTCCCGCGCTGACAAAGGCGCTGTCACTGCGGCTGTACGCCTTTCTGAACAAGCAGGAAGTGACTGAACAGACCGATAACCGGGTCGTGTTCCGGATGCTCGACTGCCGGGTCCAGTCGGCGCGCAGACGCAAGGGACTGCCCGACTTCCCGTGCAGGCCGGTCGGGCTGGTGGAGTACGAGTGGTTCGCCAAGACAATTGACCCGAGGATTGAGACTCGCTGCATCTGCTGTCCGCCGGACAAGCACCCGGACGATGTCTGGTGCGCGTGGGAGTTCGTCCTCAAGGCGGAATGACGAAGGGCGAAGGAAGAATGAAGAATGACCGGAAGCAGACAATGCGTGACACGCCCGTACATGAGCGGCCGCGGGAGCGGCTCGTGAAGGTCGGGGCGGCGAACCTGTCCGAGGTCGAACTTCTGGCCATCATCATCAGCCGCGGCACCAGGGGAATGCCGGTACGTGACATTGCCCAGCAACTCGTGAACCAATTCCATTCCGTGGCCGAGGTCGGGCGGGCGAGCATCGAGGAGTTGATGCTTGTGCCCGGCATCGGCAAGGCGAAGGCGTGCCAGATCGTGGCGGCATTCGAGTTGGCGCGGCGCAGCGACGACACGCCCTGCGTGAGAGAGCGCGCCGACCTGTCCGACCCCAAAGACGTCGCTAGGCGGGCGCGGTCGAGTGTCAAGGACTGGCGCAAAGAGTGTTTCCTTACGTTCTACGTCGACTCCCGCAACCGGCACATCGGTGAAGCCGAGGTTTCGGTTGGCAGCCTAGATACGACACTCGCGCATCCGCGGGAGGTCTTCGAGCTGGCGATCCGGGCCGGTGCCGCCGGCGTCATCGTTGTCCATAACCATCCGTCCGGCGACCCGACGCCTTCCGACGACGACATCCGGCTCACGCGCCGGCTCACTGAGGCTGGGAAGATACTCGGCATCAGGCTGCTCGATCACGTGGTGGTCTCCCGGGATAGCCACTACAGCTTTCGGAGCCACGCGCTGGTATGAGGATTCGTCGGGGGCGCGGGTCGGGGACCAGGGACTAGGCATGGAGGACATTCGGAGACAGCCGGGCACCTGCGACGTGGCTATCGACAAGGTTGGCGTGAAGAATCTCAGCTACCCGATTGTCCTGCTCGACAAGGCACGACGCAAGCAGCATACGGTTGCGCGAATCAGCATGTATGTGGACCTGCCTCGTGAGCACCGCGGGACGTACATGGGCCGGTTCGTCCAGATTCTCAGCCGGTACCATAGTGAGATCGACCTGCACGAGGTCGGGGCGATTCTGCGCGACATGAGAAGAGAGCTTGAGGCCGACTCGGCTCATTTGGAGATGGAGTTCCCGTACTTCATCGAGAAGACTGCGCCGGTCTCAGGAGTGCGCGGGTTGATGGACTATCGTTGCCGGGTTGTCGCCGAACTCGGCGACCGGTTCCGACTGCGGCTTGGGGCGGTGGTGCCGGTTGCGACGCTGTGCCCCTGCTCCAAGGAAATGGTGGAGTCGGGCGCCCACAACCAGCGGGCTGAAATCCGGGTCGCGGTCGAGTTCCGGGGCTTCCTATGGCTGGAAGACCTGATTGACCTGGTTGAGGATTGCGGTTCGAGCGAGGTCTACTCGCTGCTCGAGCGCGAGGACGAGAAGCTTCTGACGACCCGGGCGCTTGAGAACCCGGCGTTTGTCGAGGACGTGGTGCGAAAGGTGGCGAAGCGGCTGGACGAGCATCAGCTCGTGACCGGCTACGAGGTCGCGGTCGAGAGCTTCGAGTCTATCCACCATCACGATGCATATGCGTATATCTGTCGGTTCCCGAATGCGGGCGACAGCGGAAGAATTGGAGGTGGATGGTGAGAACCCTGGTAGTGAACTGCTACCGCGAGAAGGCCGAAGAGAAGATCAAGGGCTACATCGCCCAGGCTGAGCGCTTTTCCGACATAAGCGAAGTGCCGTGGGGATCGCTCGAGCGGGCCTACGACATGGAAACCTACAGCGCCGTCATTATCTCCGGTTCGCAATGGCTGCTGTCGGTTGAAGAGGCACCAGCGCCGCTGGTCGAGTTCGTGCGCTACCTGAAGGTACCGACGCTCGGCATCTGCTTCGGCCATCAGCTCTTCGCCCGGGCGTTCGGCACGCAGGTCCTGTCCGGCGAGTTGATAGAAAGGGACGAGACCATCATCATCTCCGAGTCCGGTCCGCTGTTCCATGGGATGGAGCCGGAGATGGACTTCCTCGAGAGCCATCGTGAGTACGTTGTCGCGGAGCCGGTCGAGCGGGCGGGCTGGCACATAATTGCGCGGTCGGCGTCATGTCCGGTCGAGGCGATGCATCACACGACCCGGCCGCTGTATGGGGTCCAGTTTCATCCCGAGCGGTCCGGGCTGAACGGAGAGAAGCTGTTCGACAACTTCTACAACCAGATAGTCTTCCCGTTCGTCAAGGGAACGTACCAGCATCCGCGCGGACGGTTTTACCGGTAGGAGATGAGCACCGGGCGGGGACGCCCTGCATGGCGAATCACCAGACCCGATTCCCAGTCAAGCATCAATGACCGAGATGACCGGTCGAGTCCAGTCCGCGTCTGTAGTTCTGAACTGAGAGCGGTCTAGAAGGTCCGGCCGACCTGGAAGTGGGGTTCCCAGCCAGGGTTGTCTTTGTCGAAACCGTAGCCGAAGTCGAACCCGAGGAGCCCGAGCATCGGTATTTCCAGCCGGACTCCGACCCCGGCCCCGCGCTTCATGTCCGAGAGGCTGAACTGGTCGATGGAGTTCCAGGCGTTGCCGGCGTCGGCAAAGGCAAGGAATGAGAGTTGGCGGGACAGCCGGAGTTTATATTCGAGCGTGAAGATGGCTTCGGCACGACCGCCGATGACATAGCCCGAGGACTTCGGGCCAATCGAGTTCTCGCCGTAGCCGCGGACGCCGTCCACGCCCGGGCCGCCGGGCGTGAAGCGTTCATAGATGGGGATTCTGTCCGCGCCGCCGAAGCCCGTGATATAGCCGAGACGGGTCCGGCCCATCAGGCCGAACTTCCAGAACAGGGGGAAATACTGGCTCATGTCGAAGATGTGGCGCTGAAAGTTGATGTCGCCTACCGACAAGTCGAGTTGGTAGGTAGTGGATGAGCCGGTGAGCGCGTTGTAGATGTAGTCCCGTGAATCTCGCGTGAAGGTTATGCTTGGTCTGAACGCGGTCTTGTGCGTGGTGTCAGCAAAGATGCTGAAAAGCGTGTCAGTCGGTTTGTAGCTGGAACTGATGGACGAGGGCGGGACGTAGGCGTCGATGACGCGTAGGGCGAGGTAGGCCCGGGTGTAATCAAGGGGGAGGGGTCGCGAAAACGAGAGGCCGCCACCGAACTGCTGCTTGTCGTAGTAGTCGTAGGCGTAGGTATAGTAGGAGACGTCGGCGCCGGCGGATGTCGGTCGGTCAAACAGCCAAGGCTCGGTGAACCCCAGTTGGACATTGGTCTTCTTGCTGCCTTTTTCGAGCTTGATGTTCGCGCTCTGGCCCCGGCCGAACAGGTTGGGCTGCTGGAGCTCGACGTAGCCGCTGACTCCGTCCACCGAGTACGTTATCCCGGCGCCGATGGTGCCGAAGAATGACTTCTCTTTGACTTTGTAGATGAGGTCGATGGTGCCGGTCGTATCCGCCCGGCGGTAGTCGAGAGTGACGTCGTCGAAGAAGCCGAGGTTGAAGATGTCGCGCTGCGAGCGCATCACCTCCGAGCGGCGGAAGGTGTAGCCGGGCAGAGAGCTGATTTCGCGGCGGATGACTTTGTCGTGGGTCTGTTCGTTGCCTTCGATGCCCACGAGGCGGATCAGCGCCGGCGTCCCCTCGGAGATTTCGTACGTGATATCGACCGTGTCAGAACGTACGTTCTCGACCGGCGCGACTTGTGCGTAGATGTAGCCTTCCTCGGAATAGGCGCCGAACAGGTCCTGCAGAGTGGCCTGGGCGAGCCTGGTGTTGTACGGCTCGCCGGAATGATAGCGGATGAGTCTTCGCAGGTCGGCTTCCTTCAGAACCGAGTCGCCTTTGATAGTCACGTTCCCGAAGTAATACCGAGTTCCTTCGGAAACGCTGACCGTTATGCTGGCCCAGCCCTGGTCGAACTGCATGTCGTAGTCGAGCACCTTGGCATCGATGAACCCGCGCTGCTTGTAGAAGTCAACGATGCGGTCGAGGTCCTTGACGAACTCGTCTTCCTTCAGGCTCGCCTTGCGATACCAGCGCTTCTGGCGGTTGGTGAGTTTGATCTCA
>CAZVCQ010000086.1:0-9250 GCA_964626085.1 uncultured bacterium | reverse complement strand
GTTCTCTGCTTGTGGGGCGGTGGCGCTGGGCCGAGAGCATCCGAGGGTGATAGTCACGGTGGCTTGACATGCCTGCATCGAGTTCTACAATGGAGCCATGACAAGAGCGATTTCGGTCCTCTTGGGATTGGGGTTGTTGGCCGCGACCGGCGTGGCTGCCGACTTTCCGCGCACGTTCCAGGAGCACGCGACGGTGCAGGAGTCGCTGTCGCGGGTGCATCCGAGGATGCGGGCGAGCTGGCTGCGACAGCGCGGGCTGGATGATTCGTACTACACGACGTTCCATAGGCCGGAGAGCAGCGGACTAGCCTGCATTGGCCGTTGGCCATGGGGGCCAAGCTGGGAACTCGCGGGAAGAGATACGGTCCTTTATCTTGGCTCGGGCTCCGGCGTGCGGATTCTCTCCATCGCCGACTCGGTACAGCCGAGGATGCTCGGTCAGATCAACGCACGCGGGCTGGTCAGCCAGGTCGTCGTCCAAGACTCGCTGCTCTTTGTCGCCTGCGGTTCCTGGGGTGCGCAAATCTACTCGGTATCCGACCCGGCCAATCCGCGCGAGCTTGGTTCGATGAACGCTGTCATCGGTGACCTCTGCGTGCAGGATACGTTTTGTTACACGGCGGGCGGCGATAACTTCCGCATCTACAACTTCGCGTACCCGGCTCAGCCGGCGCAGGTCGGCGTCGTTAGTGATGGTGGCGACGTCATTGCCGGAGCGAACGGCTACGTCTACGTGGGCCACGGTTCATCAGGCTCGGGGCTGAATGTCTATGACGTGCATGACCCGGCCAACCCGGTGCTGGTGAACACGCTCGGAGGAGTTCAGCTTGCGATGCTCACGCGCGGCCACTGGTTGCTGCGTGTGTCAGAGCAGCCAGCCTACTTCTCCATCCTTGACGTGAGCGACCCCCATTCGATCTACGAAATCGGCCGCATCAACGGATATGGCGGTTTGGCCCTCTTCGCGGACGACAAGTACGCGTATCTCAGTTGCTCGTATGAACACGCGGGCCTGTTTGTGGTAGACGTGAGCGATTCCAGCCAGCCAATGCTGCGCGACAGCCTCAACCCCGAAGGCGTCACTGAATGGGACCCTTACGTCCCGCACGTTCAGTGCTACGGTTACCTCGCGGATGACTACGGCGGGCTGGTGACCGTAGACATGCACGATGTCAGCTCCTTGAACGAAGCCTGGTCGGGCTACAAGTCAGGCATGTCTCTGGACATTGAGGTCGGCAACGGACGCGCCTACGTCGCCAGCCGCCAATCCGGGATGCAGATAATAGATGTGGCCGACCCAGCGGCTCCCTTCACGCTTGGGTTGTACGACACAGTTGGCGCGCGAGCCACGTACACCGCGACGGCACACGACTCTTTCGCCTACGTGGGAATGCTCGGCGTCCCGGGGTATCGCAACTTCCGGGTCATCCTGGTGAGCGACCCGTCGAGCCCGCAGTTGGTGGCGCAGGAAACCGTCCCAAGCGCGCCGCTGGACGGGGACATGGTCCTGCAGGATTCACTCTGCTACGTGGCTGCACCAAGCCGGTTCTACACCATCAACGTAGCCCGGCCCCGTGAGCCGGTGCTGGTGGGGAGCTGCGGGTTGAGCGGGGATGTTTGGGACCTGGACGTGGAAGACTCCATGGCCTACGTGACGTCGAACGTCCTCACGATGGTCAGCATCGCTCGGCCGGACAGCCCTCGCGTCGTGGCGACGTGGAACGCGATGGTCGCGGTTGATGTCGAGGACACTATCGCGTATACGATAGGCAGCGGGGCAGTGTGGTCTGTCAGCATCGCTCGGCCGGCTCAACCGTACGTCCTGGACACGGTCGGAATTCCCGACTGGAAGTCCGACGTGGTCGTAGGTGAGTCTCTGCTGTTTGCCGGCGGGCAAACGCTGTATGTCATCGACAAACGCGACCCGAGGAACCTGCGCTTAGCTGGCAGATGGACTCCACCTGAGGAGTTCAGGCGACTGCTCTGGTCGCCGCCGTACATCTACGCGGCGTGCTACGAGGCTGGCGTCTGCATTCTTGAGACGTTGCCGACCGGCATCGCCGAGCGGCGCTCGTCCGACCTTGGACCACGTGGAGTCTTCGCGCACCCGAGTGTCACGCGGGGTGCCCTTGCCGTCGATCTCAGCCGGCCGACCGACGTCATCTACGTCCGAGACGCAGCCGGACGGAGAATCGCCGGACCGTTCACGAAAGGGGGTGATGCCAACGTGTGCCGACTTGAGATAGACCTGTCAGGCCATCCTGACGGTGTCTACTTCATCGAGTCGGCAACGACCTCAACAACGCGGACCGCAAAGGTAATCAAGACAGGAAGGAGATAGACCGTGAGAAGCGCAGTACTTCTGTTTCTGTGGATGTCGGTCGCATTCCCGTTAGTCACCGGCATGCACATCGAGCCCGTCAAAGCTGCTTGGTCTGGCTGGGCTCCAAGCGAGTTTCCGAACAACTTCGTCTCGCAGTCAATCACCGTCAACTTCGATGAGCTGGATAGCGCCTCAGGTGCCTACTGCGAGCTCTTTGTGGGCGCCAAGGGCAGTGGCGGTCAGTACAACTTGTCGGTTCTGACCACGCCTGGAGGATTTCGTATAGGGTCGGGCGTCGGGAACGGGAACGCAGACCATCAGTGGGTCAGGTTCAAGATTGGCATCGACGTCCCCGACTCCATCGTGAAGGGCAAGGTGCTGACGTTCAAGTTCACGCGCAGCGGCGGGGACAGCATCCAGTTCTACTACGACTCGACGGACATGGCGGAACAGCTTGACAGCGGGCCGGGCAGGCCGAGAATGGCCTAGGAGTTCTGTGTGAACTTGACCCGGCTGGCTCTTACGGTCGTGACGTTGGTGCAGTTAGCAGGCGCGGGCATGATCGACCAGAGAGCAGTGCGCGACTCACTGGCACGAGTTCATCCGCGCTGCCGGGCGTCGTGGGTGAAGGAGCGGGGTATCGAGAACCCGTACTACACGAGCGTCAGGATGCCGGATAGCGGACAGGGATTACGTGAAGTGGGCCGTTGGTCATACGGGCCGTCGTATGACGTGGACGGCAGGACGACCCCATCGGAGACGTTGGTGGCGCTGGCACGCGGCTCGGGCGTGAGTCTGCTAAGGTTCAGCAGACAGGATTCCCTCTCAATCGAGCTTCTTTCCGACATCAATGCCGAGGGGCTGATGTGCCGCGTGAAGGTCGTGGACACGCTGCTCTACGTCGGCTCACGGGGCGGGCTGGAGGTCTACAACATCGCCGGCGAGCGTAATCCGGTGCGGCTCTCGTGGACGCCGATACCGCTGAACGACTTTGCCCTGCAGGACTCGCTGGTCTACACTATCAGCGGTGACAACTCGTTCCGCGTCTACAACGTCTCGAACCCCGCAAGTCCGGTCTACCGCGGCGCCTGCGCTGACTCAGGCGACTTGGTCTCCGTGGCGGGCAACTCTGCCTTCCTCGGCGGCCGTTGGGGCCTCTACGTATTGGACGTCGCCAATCCGACCAGCCCGCATCGCGTCGGCTCTTGGGGCAGCGCGATTGAGCAGGTGCAGGCCAGAGGGCATCTCTGCTACGTCACGACGTTCAACCCGAACGTTCCGGGCGAGATTACGTTCCACGTCCTTGATGTTGCCGTTCCATCACTTCCATACCAGATTGGCTCGCTCGACTCCGCCGGAGGCAATGACGTGTTCCTTGTCGATACGCTGGCGTACGGCGCGGGTGAGAACGACTTCAACAAGCTTACAGTCATATCGATAGCTGACTCGACCAGACCTCGGCTCGTCGGCTCGGCCGCGACGCGAGGTTGGAGCTATGGCATCTGGGCGAGTGGACTTGCGCAAGAGTCCTTTGTTGGTTGCCACTGGGAGGGGTTGCAGATATATGACGCTCGAAACACGTCATCGCCAGTGCGCGATACGTTCCTATTAGGGTGCGACCAATCTGTTGATATCTACATAGACAACGACAGAGCCTACGTGGCGAACGAGATGGCTGGACTCAAGATTCTCGACATCACCGACCCAACGACACCCAAGACTATAGGCTCCTACGATACGACTTATCAACGGCCGTTCATGAGTTCGGTGGTCGCGCGTGACTCATTCGCGTTCGTGGACTGGTACGCCGTGCCGGTCTTCAGAGCGATGGAGGTCAGTATCCCTTCGAAGCCCGTGATGCTCGGTGGAGTTGATGTGTTCAACCCACCTGAGGACATGGTCCTTCGTGATAGCTTTGTCTATTGCGCGGAGACAAACCGCTTCCAGGTAATCAATGTCGCACGGCCGAGGGAGCCGGTGCTGGTGGGGAGCTGCTTGGCCGGGGATGCCACCAGCGCGAGTCTCTGCGTCAAGGATACGCTGGCGTTTGTCGGCAACTACGTGGGCAATGTGATCAACGTTCGAGACCCGGCCAGCCCGCAGGTCGTCGGGCAGTTCGGGCGCGGAGGCAGCATCTCTGTGAGGGATACGTTCGCGTTCATGTCGTCAGGAGGCATTCTCGTATACGGCGTTGCTGACCCCACTCATCCCCGACTGCTGGACTCACTCAGCGTCGGGCCAAACACGTTCTGGGTTGAGGCCGTCGGGACGTTGCTCTACGCGGGGAATCGTGACGGCGTGCGAGTCGTTGACGCCACTGATGTTCACGAGATGCGCGTTCGCGGATTCTGCCCGGCACCGTACACGGTGGACCGGTTGACCTACCTATCGCCATACATCTACGCCGCCTGCTGGGAAGCCGGCGTGAGTATATACGAATCGACACAGGTCGGGGTGAACGAAGCAACGAAAGGAGGTGTGCCAAAGGGGGTATCGGTAAGACCGAGTCCGGCGACGACGAACGTAGTTCTCTTTGTGTGCGGTGAGCCGCCGGCGAGAGTTGCCGTTCGCGACATCGCCGGCAGAGTCGTGCGGTGCGCGACCAGGCGCCGGGCTAGCGGCGAGGTAGTGCTGAACCTGGCGGAGATGCCGCCCGGCGTCTACCTCGTCGAAGCAAGTACGGGTGCAATGTCAGTAAGGGTGAAGTTCGTAAAGCAATAGGAGGAGGAAGTGAGAGAAAGGCAGATGTTCAAGCTGGCCGTGGCGTTGGTCATGGTGTGCGGGAGTGCCGCGGCCTACGTGGTCGGTTACCATGTGGAACCTGTCAAGGCCCTATGGTCGGGCCAGACAAGGACAATCTGGGGACAAGACTTCGTCTCCCAGGGCCTAACCATCAACTTCGATGAGTTGGATAGCGCCAGCGGTGCTTACTGTGAGTTGTTTGCTGGCTCCCGTGGCGGAGGAGGCGCATATCACCTTTCGGTGCTGACGAATCCGGGAGGAACGGAGATAGCGTCAGCCAATGCCGGCGGAGACGTCGACCACGAGTGGGTCAAGTTCAAACTGAGTGTTCTGCGTCCTGATTCCATCGTGAAGGGCAAGAAACTAACCTTCAAGTTCACGAGGAGTGGCGGGGACAGCATCCAGTTCTACTACGACTCGACGGACAAGTACAAGTACGGCTGCCTCACAGCCCCGCCTCTGGCGTATTGGACCGGAGACTTGGCCTGCCGGGTCTACGGGCGGATGGACACCGTGGGTACGATACCATGGGGTGCGACGTGTTTCCTTCCCGACAATCAGGCGGACTGGGGCACGTGGGCTGACAGCATGGAAGTCTCGGGAGCCACCTGGGGCACATTCTACGTCCGATGGGACACGATCGAGAAGGACTCCGGCACGTTCGACTTCGGCAAGCTGGATGACCACGTCGAGTATGTCGCAGACAGCGCCGACATCGACCCCGTGGCCGTGCTCATCGGGACACCGAAGTGGGCCAGCTCGCGTATCGACTTGGTTGACACCTCTGGCGTTCACTTCGTGGACCCGACAGTGTTCGCGCCCCCTCGTCGCATGGATTGCGCGCCCGACTCCAATCCGTGGGTGCAATACCTTGAGGCACTACTGACTCACGAGAACGACAATGTCCGTCCTGCCGACAAGATACACACCTGGAGTATCTGGAATGAGCCGAACGAAGGCTGCACGCTGTGGCACAGGCCCGACACTTGGCCGGGCTGGACCGGTTGGTGGCGGACGCCGAACCAATACTATCACCTGGATACTGCCTGGCAATACAGATGCTCTCTATACGTTCAACTATGCTCGCTGGCAGCGGTGACGATTCGGTCTCATGAAGGGCACACGGACGATAAGATAGTCGTTGGTGAGCTGGGGCACGTGGAGCTGGCCGGCACGCACATACTGCTCATTCCCGGAAAGCAGTGGCTCCGGCAGATGTACGCAACTGCGCCGTCGCAATTCTGGAATGTGATCTCAGCCCACCCATACCAGGTATCAGGTGACTACTTCAATCCTCGTGAATTCGCGGAAAACGCGGAGACGCTGCGCGCCGTCATGCGCGCGAACGACGACTGGTCGCAGTTGTGGGACTCTGAGGCCGACTACGGCCATAGCGATCCCAACTACCCGGGATATGTGGACTCGCTGCAGAGCGCCAATAGCCTCTGCAAGGCGTTCACCTCGACGCCGGCGCAGGCGGGTCTACCCGGGGGCACGTTTGACCGCATCTGCTGGTGGATATCGTGTGCCAAGGGTGCATACGGAGCGTGGGGATTGTTCGCCCCGGATATGCGGCGACGCCCCGGCTACTTCGCCTTCAAGCAGGTCATAAACGCTCTAAACGGCAAGCGGCTCAACGGCCGCGTGATGGTGGGCGATTCAGCAGGCGACGCGCACATACGGATGTACGAATTCGAGGACCCGACCTCGCTGAAGAAGACGTGGGTGTGCTGGAAGAACGCCGGCGAGGGGCAGGGCGGGGTCAATGCTAAGCTGCCCGCAACGACCGATACGCTCGGAATCGATGACCTGCACTACTCGCCACCGCAGGGGGCAGAGGTCGCCATGGCTGGGGCGGACGGTTGGCTTCCGAGGATCCTGTATGAACGCCCCGTGTTCATTACGGAGGGCAGTGCAGTGAGCCGGCCGGAGGTGGTGGCCGAGAGCCTGCGGCTTTCGCCGCTCAATTCGGGGATCGGGCGTGTCGAGACCGTACACGTTAGCATCAGGAACCGCGGTTCCCGGTCGACGCCCGAGAGCTGCACGACTTGGGTGTGGATTACCTGGAACGACAGCACAATCGATTCCATGTGCCATGCAGCGCAGATTGGTCCAGGTCAGACCGTACCCATGACGTTTGTGTGGCACTTCCCGGAGTGGTTTTACGGCGACGGACTCCTGGCTGCCAACGTCAATCCCGGCATGCGCTACGTGGAGAAGGAGGGAACCGATGACAATCAGGCCTACCTACGGCTTGTCTTCCGAGGCGCTATCGGCGGTACGCTCGACGCGACTGTGCCGCCGGGTGGCAAGACCGACGCACCGCTGCTCGTGTGTGGTCTCTCCAGCATGTCGTTTGAGAAGGACTCGACCGGGCAGACACCGGCAGACAGCGCTCGGATTCTCTTTGCCTGGTATGGGCAGCGCGACAGCGTGGTGCAGGCGACCGACACGACCGCGTGGTTCCCGTTCTGCACCGATACGGTGCTACAGTACCCGCACGGGTGCGGAGTCTATCGTGTCTATGCTCAATTCCGCGACAGCGGCGCTAATGACAGCCCCTTCTATGGTGACTCGACTGACTCGATTGTGGTATTCGACAGCGTGCCACCGGCAGGCAGCATAATCATCGAGGATGGTGGACGATATGCGTCCAACTCAATGCGCATGCTCCATCTGGCCGCGTCTGACTCGGCGTCAGGCGTCTGCAACATGAGGTGCATGAACCGGCCCCGTGTGGACTTGGTCGAGAACGGCGGGTTCGACCCAGCCGGCGGCTGCTGGAGCTTCACCGGCACCGGGTCCGGGTATGACACGAGCCTGCAGATGGCCAGGCTCGCGGTCGCGCCTGCTTGGGAGTCAAAGGCGACCCAATTCGTGCCGGCCGAGTCCATCTCCGCGTATTCCGGGGATTCGTGCGTGTTGGAGGCAAGCATCCTGGCGCACATGCACGACGGCGAGGCTACCGGAGATGTCTCGTTCTGGTTCTGGAGCACCAGCGACAATCCCGAGGTGCACGACACGCTCTGGGAACTGGTCGATTCAGCCTGCTACTCGGGCGACCTGCTGTCGCTCACCGGCCGGTACAACCTCTCGACCCGGTTCCTGCTTGCTCCCCCTGCGCCGGAATCAGGCTGGGTCTGGCAAGGCGGGATGGTGAGAGTCCGGGCGCAAGGAGTCGATGGCGGCACCGGCACCGTGTGGTGCGATAATGTGGGCATGAATGCCTACGAGCCGCAGTCATCAGGCTATGCCTGGTGGGGGCCGTATGATTCGCTGGCTCAGTGGGATATAGGTTCCACGGCGGGCCAGCACGTGGTTGGCATGTGTCTGATGGACTCTGCAGGTGCCGAGAATGCAACACCTTATGCCGATACGGTTATCCTCGACGCGACGCCGCCGGTCGTGGACATCAGCCTGCCTGACCTGGGACAGCTTGTGAGCGGCCTGGTTGAGGTGACTGGCTGGGCCTATGACCCGGTTGAGGTCGAGGGTGATACATTCTTCGAGTCTCGACGGCTGCTTTTCAGGAGCGTGGATTCCACCAACTGGCTGCCCGTGGAACCCGACTCGGTATCGTTTGAGCCCGCATGGCCTGATTCGATGGCGAGTCAGGGACCGGCGGTCCATCTTGGCTACTGGAACACCCTGGAGTCCGAGGACGGTGTCTACTACCTGATGCTGACCGCGAGCGATTCGGCCGGCAACACGTCAAGCTGCACCACCTGGGTGATGGTCGCCAACATCGGTGGCGGCGGCGGCATGGGCGAAGGACCGGAGGGCGGCGGGTCAGGTATGGGCGAGGGGTCGCTCTACATTGGCAGTTCAACGGGTGCCGTTCTGCATCTCTCGGACGACCTCGCAGTGCTCGATACTTTCTCCGTAAGTGACTCGGGTTCGCAGGCCTACGTCACCTCAATTCTCGAAGTCGGAAATGACTCTCTGCTCGTGCTCGATGCCGCGAACAAGCGTATCCACAAGCTGCACCGGGGCGGACAGCACCGCCGAAGGCTTGTCTCCGGACTCTCCCAACCTGCGGACCTCAAGCAGGATACCAACGGCAACTTCTGGCTCGCAGACCGAGGGTGGAATCGTATCGGGAAGTTCCGGTCGAATGGCACTCTTGTCTTCGTCCGAGGCGGGCTTGGCGCTGACTCGCTTCACTTCCGTTCGCCCGAAGGCATC
>CAZVCQ010000085.1:0-9337 GCA_964626085.1 uncultured bacterium | reverse complement strand
GCTCGACTACTACAGCCGGACGACGTTCGAGTACATCTCGGCGTCGCTCGGCGCGCAGGACAGCCTCGGCGGCGGCGGCCGCTACGACTATCTAGTTGAGGAATTCGGCGGGCCGGATACGCCCGGCGTCGGCGTCGCTATCGGGCTCGAGCGGACGCTGCTCGCGGCGACGGCTCAGCCGGTTGCGGCGCGCCGGAACCTCGCCTTTGTCGTCTGGCTGACCGCGGCCGAACTGGGGGCGGCGCAGGACCTGGCCGACCGGCTCCGCGCCGACGGCATCGCCGCCCAGGTCGACTACGACTCGCGCAAGGTCAAGGGACAGTTCCGGTCGGCCGATGCGGCTCAGGCGGCCTGCTGCATCGTCATAGGACCGGACGAATTGGCCAAGGGTGTCTATTCGCTAAAAGATCTGGCGACCGGCGAGCAGCGCGAAGTCGCCTCGGACGCCGTCAGCGCCGAAGTCCGCAAGCTCTTCACAACCTAGGAGCGTGTCGGAGAACCGGCTGTTTCGGACGCACGGCCACCACCAGTTGACACCGGCATCGCGCAGTACCGCAATAGGTTGTAGCACCGTGGCTCTGTCGAGGGGTTCTCCGACAGGCTCCTAGGATTCTAGCGGTCTGGGATTCCAAGGTCCGGTCACTGGACCCCTGGACTCCTTGAGTCCTTGAGTCCTTGAATCCTGCTTCTACTTCGTCGCCGCCAGCGCGTATTCGGTGAGCTGGAAGTCGCAGCCCTGGTCAAGCACCGCCACTGCCGCAGTCCAGCGACCGCCCGGCGATGCCGGCAGCGTCAGCTCCAGTTCGGCGTTGCCCTTCTCGTCCTTGACGCCGAGGTGGTCTTTTCCTACCTGAGTGCCGTGGTATTTCGGGCCGCCGAGCAACGTGATGTCGGGCTCGTCACCACGGGGCCAGGCCAGCAGGAACAAACGACAGCGTCCGCTCTTCATCATCTCCCAGTCATAGTTGAACGTGATCCTGCCGCTCGGTCCGCGCAAAAACGGCACCGTGAGCTTCAGCTCGGCCAGCGGCGCGGCGCCGGCGGCTGCCGCCTTCGGCGCGCGCGGCGTGCGCATTCCAGCCAGTGGCACCATCAGTCCGGCCGGGGGAGCGACAAACTCGGACTCCGGCGCCTCGTCGGTCAGGGGGTGCTTGGTTATGGTGACTTCGAACATCGGCGACGTCTTCTTCTCGGTCGCCAGCTCTTCGCGGGCGGCGGCTATCCACTCGTCCCAGGCCCGCTCGCCCTTCGAGGCCGCGTGGCGCGCGCACACCGGCATCAGGTTGTCGACCGAGGTCTGGCCGCCGGCCGAAATCGGCACGCGGAATACCAGCGTCGAGTGCTCGCCGAAGCAGCCCGGCACCGCGCAGACCGTGCCGCGCAGGGAGATGACCGCCTCCTCCAGCTCCGGCGGCCACTTCAGTTCATCGACGTAGGCATAGTGGTCTTCGTGCGGCGTCGGCGGGTAGTGGACCCGCGCGCACCGGCGGCAGGCTATCTCGGTTTCGCGCTGCGACCATTCGACCGAGGTTGGCTTGTTGCATTCCGGGCAGCTATAGTTCCAGAACATGGTTCCCTCCGCGGGTAGGTGGTATGATATCCTGACTCGTCACTGACGTATTTTCCTCGCTAACATTGTGGCCGGTGTTTGCCCGCTGTCAAGGCAGGCATCGCGGCGGATGGTCGCTGTGGGACGACTCAGAATTCAGAATAAAGAGACCAGAATCCAGAAGTGCGGACACGGACGCACGATGTACGAAGCCACTGTCGGACCGGGGCCGCCGGGGCTAGCGTTGTACGAGCCTAGTCGAGGGGCGACGGCTCGTGGAAGGTGTAGCCGCGCGCAACGTGCCACGCCCCGGGGTCGGCAAAGTAGCGGACGGCTTCCTCGTACTCTTCGTCGGTCAGAAAGCTAATCTCGCGGGGGATCTTTGGTGACAGAGCCGCGTCGCGGTTGGTCAGCGAATCGAGTTTCACGCCGACCTGCTCGAGGTCTTTGCTCCCCTGCTGCTGGCGGTCGAAGATGACAAAGCAGGCTTCGACCCGGCCGCCCCACTCCCGGATTTCCTTGATGACGCGGGTCTTGGTCCAGCCGTGGACCAGGGTGTCGTCGACCAGCAGCACCCGCTTGCGGAAGAGCTCGTGGCTCTTGATGCCCTCGAACGGGCTCGCTTCGGGGTAGCGCCGCGCGCGCCGGGCATAGAACATCGGCTTCGCCAGCTTCTGGGCCATCACCGCGGCGATGGCGATTGAACCCGCCTCGATGCCGCAGATGACGTCGAAGTCGAGGTTACGGACGAGCAGGGCCGCCGAGGAGAGCACGAAGTCGTTCACCGCCGGATGGTTGGTAAGACCCTTGACGTCGATATAGATGGGGCTGTAGTTCCGGCCTTCGTCTACCTTGAACAGCGGGCGCAGGTCGCCGAGTGTAACCTTGATCGCGCCGATCTGCCAGAGTACGGCGGCGACGGTTTCGGCCAAGTTGCCCGACATCACGCGGCGGATGAGGCCGAGGTTCGGCGTGATAATGCGCTGCTCGCGCATCAGCCGGTAGAACTTGTCGGCCTCGTCTTCGTTCAGCTCGATGGCAAGCCTGGTCTCGTCGATGTCGTAGACGACGTGGAAGTGCCCGAGCTCGCTTTCGCGGCTGAGGAGCGCGTAACTCTCGGCGTTCGACTCGCGCTGCCGGGGGCCGAGTTTGGTAGCGGCGGGGTTGATATTGGCGCAGTAGGTCTCGAACAGGTCCTCGGCGAGCGAGGCGATCTCGTCGTACTCGAGGATATAGGGCGTGCTCGCCCGCATCACCGGGCCGGCGCATTCAATCTCTTTGAGCGGGACCTGGCTGAGTTTCATGTTCGTCCGGCGGGTGCCGGTGCCGCGAACTGCCCGCTAAGGATGGCGGGCGGCCTTGAACGCCTGGAACTTCGCGCTATAGAAGAAATTCCAGAGGGCGCGGCACTTGCGCCGCAGCTCGGCGAACGAACCCTTGTTTTCAAGCACGAAGTCGGCCCGGCACCAGATCTTCGCATCCGGCGGCTGCAGCTTCAGGCGCGCCTGGACGTCCTCTTCCTTCATGCCGGCGTCGACCAGCCGCTTGATCTTGAGGCGGTCGGCCGCCGTCACAAGGATGGCGACGTCGACCTCTTTGTCCAGTCCCCAGACAAAGAGCAGTGCCGCGTCGACTACGACGAGGCCCTTCCGGTTCCGGTCGATTTCTTTGCGCACCCGATCGAGCAGTACCGGGTGGGCGATCGCGTTCAGCTTAGCGAGGCTCGCCTTGCTGGCGAAAGCCAGTTTGCCCAGCGCCCGGCGGTCGATGTTGCCGGCCTTCGTCAGAATCCCGCGGCCAAAGGTCTTGACCAGCTTGCGGTACTCCGTCGTGCCCTTGGCGAGAATCGACCAGCCCATCTCGTCCGCATCGATGATCTTTGCGCCGTAGCGCTTCAGTTCGCTGGCGACGGTCGACTTGCCGGAGCCCATGTTGCCGCCGATTCCCACGAGCAATCGTTCCTGTGAAAGCTTCCTGTCAAACATAGAGGATCATCTCCAGCTTAGAGGACCTTCGCTTCTTCGTGCAGCAGCCGCACCAGTTCCGGCACGACCTGTTCCGGCTCGCCTTCGAGCACGCGCCCCGGCTTGCGGCCGGGCGGCAGCCGGTCTTCGATGTACTCCAGGCGCCGGGTCAGCACCGCCGGGTCGATTCCCAGCTCGGTCGCGCCCAGCACCGGAATTTCCTTCTTCTTCGCGCCCATCATTCCCTTGAGGGTCGGGTAGCGGGGTTCGTAGTTTCCCTTCTGCATCGTCACCAGGCACGGAACGCTTGCCTGGACGACCTCGGTCGCTCCTTCGATCTCGCGCCGGGCGACGATGGTGCCGGCCGCGAAGTCTGCGGTCAGCTCGGCCACGACCGAGACGTGCGGAACCCCGAGGAAGTGGGCGATTGCCGGCGGCACTGCCGCCTGGTCGTCGTCCACCGCCTGCTTGCCGCACAGCACCAGGTCAAATGGCTGCCGCTGGATTGCCTTGGCCAGGAGGCGCCCGGTGGCCAGGGCATCGATGCCGTCGAACTCCGGGGCCGTAAGCTGGACCGCGCCGTCCGCGCCCATCGCCAACGCGGTCCTGAGCGCGGTCTTCACCCGTTCCGGGCCGAGCGCGACGACCGTGATGGCGCCGGCGCCGGCTTTCTCCTTGAGGCGTAGCGCCGTCTCCAGCGCGTATTCGTCATACGGGTTGACGACCCACTCAATTTCGGTCATGTCCACGAAACCGGTCTGGGTGTTGACCCGGATCTTCGTCTCGGTCGAAGGAACCTGCTTGACGCAGACGGCAATGTTCATAACCAGGCCTTCACCAGCAGGCAGGCGTTGTGCCCGCCGAACCCGAACGAATTGGACAGGGCAGCCCGGATTCGGCAGTCGCGCGCCGCGCCCTTGATGAAGTCTAGTTCCACGCCGTCATCCGGGACTCCGTGGTTGACAGTCGGGTGGACCCGCTGGTGCTTGACCTGCAGGGCCATCGCCGCCAGCTCCATCGCGCCCGCCGCGCCGAGGCCGTGTCCGATCATCGACTTGGTCGAGTTGATCGCGAGCTTGGTCGCGTGTGCGCCGAAGACACCGAGGATCGCCTTGACCTCCGATGCGTCGTTCAGCGGCGTCGAAGTGCCGTGGCCATTGACATAGTCGATGTCTTCGGGCCGCAGGCCGGCCTCGGCAATCGCCTCGCGCATCACGGCGATGGCACCCAGCGCATCCGGGTCCGGCGCGGTTATGTGGAAGGCGTCGGCGGTCGCGCCGTACCCGGCCAGTTCGCAGTGAATCGGCGCGCTGCGCCGGCGGGCGTGCTCAAGCTCTTCGAGGACGAAGATGCCGGCACCCTCGCCCATCACGAACCCGTCACGGTCCCGGTCGTATGGCCGGGAGGCCCGCTCCGGTTCCGAGTTGTGCTTCGAGAGCGCGCCCATGTTGCAGAATGCGGCGATGGTGAACCTCGTGATTGCGGCCTCGCTGCCGCCCGCGATCATCATGTCGGCGTCGCCGTGCATGATGTGACGGAACGCGCTGCCGGTCGCATGTGCGGCGGACGCGCAGGCCGAGGTCGTATCGTAGTTGGGACCGCGCAGGCCGTAGTTGATGGCAATCTGGCCGCACGCCATGTCCGGAATCATCATCGGCACCAGCAGCGGCGACACGCGCCGCGGGCCCTTCTGCAGGAACTGAACGTGCTGGGCTTCCCAGGTTTGGAGGCCGCCCATCCCGCAACCGGTGATCACGCCGACCCGACTCCGGTCCTCTTTCTCGAAGTCAATCTTCGAATCGCGGACCGCCTCGTCCGCCGCCCAGAGTGCATACTGGGTGAACCGGTCGGTTCGCTTCACCAGCTTCGCGTCCAGGCGCTGGGTCGGATCGAACCCCTTGACCTCAGCGCCAATCTGCACCTCGAGGTCGGAAGTGTCAAACGAAGCGAGTCGGGCCACGCCGGTCTTGCCGGCGAGGAGGCTTTGCCAGAATGTCGGGACGTCATTGCCGACGGGCGTGACTACGCCCATCCCGGTAACCACAACCCGTCGTCGACCGCTCTGGTTGCTCATCGGCGGTGGAAGCAGGGGATCCGGCTTACTTCTTCTCGGCCAGCTTCTTCTGCAGGTACTCGGCGGCCTTGCCGACGGTTACCAGTTGCTGTGAGTCCTCGTCCGGGATTTCGACCCCAAACTTCTCCTCGAACGCCATGACCAGCTCGACGATGTCGAGCGAATCCGCGCCCAAGTCGTCAACGAAGTTAGCGGTATCGGTAACTTTCTCCGGCGTCACGTGCAACTGCTCGACTATGATGTTCTTAACATCGTCTATCAGCGCCATCAGGTTCCTCCTTAAGGATTCCGGCCCGCAGGACAGGCCGTTCTTGGCAACTGCATAATCGCACTCCTAGGATAGCAGTGTATCAATAGGCCCGCTAAAGTCAATTCAGGCGGGGACGGACCGGAATCCGCGGCGGAGCCGTCTACCACTGATGAACACGGATGGACGCCGACTATGCCGGACGAGTGCGGACGCGGGCAAAGCCCGGGACTGGAAGCCCAGAACCCTTGAACCCCGGGACCCAGCGTCCTATGGCAGGGCGAGGAGGTTCAGGCCGGAAAGTGGGTCCGGTTTGCGGGTAAGGCGGCGGGGCCCGGGAACGAGCGCGACCTCCAGGGTGACCGTGACCGTGCCGGAGAAGAGATGGCCGGCAAAAGTAGCCAACCGGGGCGTACTGATTATGGCATGAATATGGCAGACCGGGTTCCTGCCGACCCAGGCCACGTTGCCTACCAGGGCTGCTATCTCATGGTCGCCCTTGAACTTCCGCTTGTGATAGGCCTTCGTTTTCGGGTCGAAGCACCCCAAGGTGATGTCTTCGGCCGCGCCGATTGCGGTCAGGAACCCGGACTTGATGCGGTGGCGCCGGACGAAACCGGCAAGCGTATCGACAATTTCCTCGCCCGGCATCAGCCTCAGCTGGTAGTATCCCCCATTGCGTATTGCCTTCATGCTTCTTCCTTCTGCGCCGCCTTCTTCATTCCCCCTTTCCCCTTCTCCTTCTTGATATACTTGCACTTCGGGTACCCGGGGCAGGCAATAAACGGCCCGAACCTGCCTTTGCGCTCCACCAGATTCTTCCCGCACTGGGGGCACTTCTCGTCCAGTACCTTCGGCTCCGGCCGCTTACCCCTGACCATGAACCGGCACTCGGGGTAGCCGGTGCAGCCGACGAACATCCCGAACCGGCCGCGCTTCTCGGCCAGCGGCTTGCCGCATTGCGGGCAGGCTTCGCCCGGCTTCAGGTCCGGACCGGTCTCTTCCTTCTTAATATACCGGCATTCGGGGTATCCTGAGCAGGCCTTGAAGGACCCGAATCTCCCCGACCGCTGGGCCAGTGGCTTGCCGCACTGCGGGCATTTCTCGTCCAGCAGCTTCGCCTTCTCCTTTTTGATGTACTTGCACGTCGGGTAGGTCGAGCAGGCGATGAACTTACCGAACCGGCCCCAGCGCTCGGCCAGGTTGGCACCGCAGTCCGGGCATTTCTCGTCCAGCTCCCGGCTCAACTCCTGCTTGATGTCGGCCGCGCCCTCGGCGACCTTGTCGAGGTCCTGCTTGAACGGCTGGTAGAACCGCGCGATGACCTCCTGCCACTTCTCGGTTCCCTCTTCCACGAGGTCCAGTTCCTTCTCCATCTCGCGCGTGAACCCGATCTCGAAGACGTCCGAGAACCGTGGCACCAGCACGTCGCAGACGATAATGCCGAGCTCGGTCGGCCAGAGTCTTCCCTCACGCCGTTCCGCGTACTTCCGGTCGAACAGCGTGGAAACGATGGTCGCGTAGGTCGAAGGCCGTCCAATGGAGTTTGTCTCCAATCGCTTGATGAGCGTTGCCTCGGTGTAGCGCGGCGGCGGCTGGGTGAACTTCTGCTCGGGCCGGAACTCCTTCATCTCCAGGGGCTCGCCGGTGGCGAGCGCGGGCAGCGTCTTCTCCTTATCCGGGTCGCCGTATACGCGCTCAAAGCCGGAGAACTTGCACTTCAGAGAGTCGGCCTTGAACAGATAGTCGCCGCCCGCAACCTGCACCTCGGTCAGCGAATAGACGGCGTCGGCCATCTGGCTGGCAAGGAACCGACGGTAGATCAGGTCGTATAGCCGGAACTGCTCCGGCGTCAGGAACCGCTTCACCGAATCCGGCGTACGCTCAATACGAGTGGGTCGGATTGCCTCATGGGCGCCCTGTGCACCCTTCTTGTCAGGATAGTGCCGCGACTTCTCCGGCAGGAATTCCGGGCCGAAGCTGTCGGCCACGAACTGGCGCGTGTCCCGCACGAAGGAGTCGGCGACGCGGAAGGAATCGGTGCGTGGGTAGGTGATGAGGCCCGCGGTCTCCTTCTCCAGGTCGATACCCTCGAAGAGCTGCTGCGCCACCGACATCGCTTTGCGGGCCGGGAAGCTCAGTCGCTGTACCGCGTCCTGCTGCATCGTCGCGGTGATGAACGGTGGCAGCGGCCTTCTCGCGCGGTCGCGCGACTTCACGTCCGCGACGGCGAACTGCGCCGCAGCACAACCTCTCTTCACCGCTTCCATCTCGGCCGCGCTGCGAATCTTGAAATCCTCGCCTTTAACCTTCGCCAACTGGGCTTCGAACGTCGCGCCGCCGGTTTTCGCGAACAGGGCCTTGACCGACCAGAACTCTTCGGGTTTGAATGCCTGTATCTCCCGCTCGCGGTCGACCAGGATACGGAGCGCCACGGTCTGGACCCGTCCCGCCGATAACCCGCCGCGCACTATCTTCCAGAGCAGCGGCGAGACAAGGTACCCGACCAGCCGGTCGAGCACGCGCCGCGCCCGGTGCGAATAGACCTTATTCATGTCGATCTCGCCCGGAGCCGCGAAAGCTTCTTTGATGCCTTTCGGCGTAATCTCATAGAGCAGCACGCGCTTCACCGGGCTGCCGTTGCGGATTTCGAACGCGACCGAGTAGGCAATCGCTTCTCCCTCACGGTCAGGGTCGCACGCGACGTAGACCGCTCGCGCCTGTTTGGCTGCGGCCTTCAGCTCGTTGATAACCGCCGCCTTGCCGCGAATCCTGATGTAGTCCGGCTTGAACCCGTCCTCGACGTCGACGCCGAGCCGGGACTTGGGCAGGTCGGCAATGTGCCCCCTAGACGAGAGCACGTGCATCTTGCCCGCGAGCAGCTTGCCGATTGTCCGCGCCTTGGTCGGCGACTCGACAATCAGCAGGTCTTTGCCGGTACGCGGCTTGTCTTTGACTACCGCCGGCGCTTTCTTGGGCGTCTTGGGCTTGGTTTTCGCCTTCACGGTTTTCTTTGGCATTGCGCGTGTAGAATAATAGGAAAGAGCGAACTGTCAACCGCGGATTAGATGTCTGCCTGCCGCGTCCACCTGGAATTCACGACTGAAAGCTCGCCGGGACGCCCGGCCCGGCAACGCATCGCGCCCTGCTTTGGAGCCTCAGTAGCATCTCTCGAAGTACCGTTGGAAGTTCGCCAGGAAGTAGCCATGGAAGGGTCTTCAACCGTGTAGTCGATTGCATCGGCAACTGCGTCTGCGACTGAATCGCAAGTTGTGCCACGAACTACGTGCGCAACTGTTCGCGTCATTGTCCGACGCATTGTCCACGAAGTTGTTCCAGTCGTTGTCCGAGGAGTTCTTCCCGAAGTTGTTCGGGTCGATGTTCGAGTAGACGTCCGCGCGATTGCGGGCTTCGTTATGTCCTGCGGAGTGTCGGCGAAGGCTATCCCCTAGGAGCCCGGCCGAAAAGTCTTGACAAGCGTCATATTCTATGTTAGTCTCAGG
>CAZVCQ010000084.1:0-9375 GCA_964626085.1 uncultured bacterium | reverse complement strand
GCCGTCGGGCGCGAAATCCAGTCGATCCTGTGACTCAATGTCGGGTTTAGGGACGGTGCCGACCGGGTTTCGGCCCAGGATTTCGAGGACGGTTCCCAGGCGGGCGCCGACGCCGGCAACGGCCCGGACCGTGAACTGGTCCGCCGCTTCGTCATAGGAGTTGATGACCACGTAGGATTCGCCGATCAGTTGTCGCAAGCGGTCGGCGACATACTGGTAGATATCGGCGTCGCGGCTGAGTTGGATGAACCCGACCGCCGTATCACGGAGCAGGGCAGTGTCTTGGAGGTGCTGCCGGTCGCGTTCCTCTGCGTGCTTGCGTGCGGTAATGTCGCGCAGGAATACGAGCCGGGCCGGCCGGCCGTCATCGCCGGTCACCGGCACGTCCTGAATGTCATAGGTGACCCCTTGCCGTGTGGCGTACTGGCGCTGGGTCGTCCCGCCTGCAAAGACCTGTGGATTGGCGCAATCCGGGCACGGCTCGGTCCGGCCGTGAAAATACTCGTAGCACTTGCGGCCGTTCACCGGCCCTCCGCGCGCGAGCAGAGCCGGGTTGACGTATTGGAGCAGCCAATCGTGCCCGACCAAGTATACGCCGTCCGGCATCGCGTCCAGGATCCGCCGCAGTCGGTCGCGCTCGACCTCGACCTGCATCCTGGCCTGTATCCGCTCGGTGATGTCCTGGCCTTGGGCGATGGTGGCGACTGGTGTCTTGCCGTCCTGATCGAAGAGCGTCGCCGAGTTCCAGAGCACTGTACGGACCGCGCTGTCCCTGCACGCTATCGGTATCTCGACTGTCTCCCAGCGCTCGCCGGCCGCGGTCCGGCGGATGAGTGCCAATGATCCCTCACGCCGTTCCGCCGGGAATAGCAGGCCGATGTCCCGGCCCAGCACCTGCTGCTCAGTGTGGCCGGTCAGATGCTCGAACGCGCGGTTGAACCGGGTGATCCTGAACTCCGGGTCCCAGACGACTATCGGCGCGTTGGCGTGGCCGATGAGGTTCTCAAGGTGGCTAGTCGTCTCGCGCAGTGCCTCCTCGGCCCGCTTGCGTTCGGTGATGTCCTCAACCAGAGCCAGCGCGTGACGGGGATGTTCGGGTTCGGCGCCGACGGGGAAAACGGTCGTCTCCGCGTGTACCTCCTCGCCGTCGCGGCGGACGTAGCGCTTCTCGGTCCGGTAGTAGGGTTTCTCGCCGGCGAACAGCGCGGCCACGGCAGCGCGGTTCTGCTCCACGTTGTCCGGGTGCGTGATGTCGGGGAACGTCATCCGCTTCAACTCTTCCTCGGTGTAGCCGAGCATATCGCAGAACCGGCGATTGGCCGAGGTGAACCGGAAGCTCGAGTTCACGGTCACAATCCCGACGGCGTCGCTTTCCACAAGCCGGCGATAGCGCTCCTCGCTCTCGTGCAGCGCCGCTTCGGCCCGCTTGCGGTCAGAGATGTCGCGTACCGTCGCCTGCAGCACTTTCTGTCCGCGAAAGTCCATCGGCGTGAGCAGCACGTCGGCCAGGAAGACCTCGCCGTTGGCTCGTTGATGTAGCCATTCGAAGTGGTTCCGGCCCGTCTTGAACGCGGTCGCAATGTTCTCGTCGGCGGCGGTGCGGGACTCCCGGCCGTCGGCCTGGCGCGGCGGTGAGACCTCGGCCGGGTGCTTGCCGAGGAATTCGTCGCGCGTTGAGTACCCGAAGACCTTCAAAGTAGCCGGGTTGCAGTCAAAGAACCGTTCGCTGTCGAGCAACATGATGGCGTCGTTCGACGACTCGAACATGCGGCGGTACTTGAGTTCGCTCTCGGCCAGAGCTGTCTCGACCCGCTTGCGCCGGGCGATGTCCTGGATGAACGCGGTCACGCCTTCGACCTTGCCATCGAGGGCGCGAATCGGGTTCCAGTTGAACTCGTACCAGGTGCCAAGGTCGGGCAGGACCTCCACTTCGATGAAACTGCTCCCGGCCAGTGCCCGGTCGATACTCCGCTGCGTCTTCGCCTTGACCTCAGGCTTGTTGATGGTGTCGGGCATTCTCATGCCAGCCACGATGGCCACGCCGTACGACTTCTTCATCTCCTGCTGGTGCGCAGTGTTGAATGCGGTGTAGCGGCAGTTGCGGTCGAGGGCGAACACCTGCGTGTCCGGCGGGCTATCGACAAACGCCTGCAGGAGCGCAGCCAGTTCTCGCACTTCCTCCTTCGCTTGCCTCTGCTCGGTGATGTCCTTGGCGTTGATGAAAGCCGCGTCGTGGTCGGGCCTGACCCAGATGTACTCCTCGAAGACGCGGTTTCCGACTTTCACCTCGCGAAGGAAAACTGCCGGCTCGCGCCGCCGGAGATGGGCCAGAATGGAATCCATGTCTCCGGGAAAGAACGCGCCGGCCGATGCGTTCGGGCCGAGCGGTTCGAGAGCGCGCTCCACCGCATCGCTCGCGAACGCAACGTCGCCGGTCGCATCGACCAGGATGAGCGGGTTCGGGCTGAGTTGGTGGAAAGCAGCGAGAAGCTGCAGGTCCGACGGTTCAGGATTCTCGGGATGGCCGGTCACGCGCGTGGCTCCAGGTCTTCGGCCTGACGCCCACTACGGGCGCGGGCGGCAGCGCAAGTATCGTTCACGTTAGCCGTTCCTTCGGGTCGCTTCAGGATATAGCCCGCCACAACCGTGTCAAGCGATTCCGCCGTCGGCGACGCTGGCGTCGAGTATCCTGCCAGTCGGCGGCTTCTGAGCCTGCCGAAAGCGGCGCCCCTTGGGAGACGGATGGACGCGGAGTGCCCGAGTCCGGGTTCCGGCATGGTGCCCGGGCGGACGTGTCGACCAGGTGGACGCCAATCCCCGTCACCGCGCCGACGTCATCCTTGCCGGTCGCGGCTCAGCGCAGCCCGTTCGGGTGCGACTAGCCGCGGGCACTGCTCCGGCGGCACAACAAGTCTGGTCCGACGACGCGGTGGAAACTTGGGGCATCCCGCCTACATGGAAGTGGAACCGCTTCACCTGTGTACTACCCTCGGTTGTGCCCGGGGAGCTTGCGGCACTCAGCTGGTTGGGGCCGCGCGGGCCTGATCCGAGCTTCTGAGCAATCTCCGTGTGGCCGGGATTGCCCCAGTCTCCAGAATCAGCGACGAATCCACGGCAACTCATCTGGCCGTGGGTAGCGGATGATGTCGCAGTTGCTAACCAGCGTACAGACAACTAGTTGTGTCATAATCACGTCTGTTTGTCGCGGGCACATGAGCAGGATGCGGAACCGACGGTGGCTCGTATCTACTAGCAATTACAGCTAGTTACGACTGAGTGTGTTGGAATGGTCGATGGCACGGAAGATGCCTACCGATGTGTACGAGAAGTACTCGTCGGGTTACATCCGACAGGTTTGGGTCTGCGGCCACTATACCTACCTGTCAACCATCGACACCGGCAACCCGGGTCGTGGTTAGGTGATACTGCGACGAGGTCGAGCCTGTGAATACTAGGGTGGACTGTAATGACCGCAAGCTTGGAGGTTAGATGATGGGTACACACGTTTACGTTGGGAACTCCCCGTCGAGCGCCACCGTGGACCAGCTCCGCCGGCTGCTTGCACCGCACAGCGAAGCTGCGTCACTCAGCGTAGTGGAAGCCGAGTCCCCGGTTCGCTACCGGGGACTCGGGGGGTCAGACGCTCCGACACTGGTCGAGCTTGAACCGGTGGTGTCGGAACCGCAGCGGACAATGAAGCAGGCACCGGCCGCGTTGCCGCTCTGGACGGACGGCACGCTGCCCGGGATAATGGCGGGAAAGCGGCCGGCGCCGAAGTCGACCGGACCGATCTGGGGCGGGTTTGTCGTCGGGAGGGAGGCTTGAAGCTTCAAGATGGGGGGCAACCGATGAGCTCCAACGACGACTTCATGTATACTGCGACTGCACGCCAGACCCCGAGGTTCTGGAAGATCTGGAAGTCACAAGCACCGAGTCAAACACAAACCCCGAGGCGGAAGGAAAACGCCAAACGCCCGGTCCCAAGACAGAATCTGTGGGCCATTTCGGTCCCTGACGAACTCCGATAGTCTGGCGATCCTGGTCTGGTCCGGAATCGCAAACCGCCTTTCTCGGCGGGCGGGAGACTTGAAATCTCAAAGCCCGCCGCGCCGCGGGGGAGATCACAAGCACAAACACGGTCGGGTCTAGGGTTCAGGGGTTTTGGGGTCCGGGGCCTGTCCTTCTGCCGTTGGCAGTGTGACCGTGACCGTTGTTCCCTTACCAACTTCGGTTTCGACGCTGACGGTTCCTTCGTTGGCCTCAGTGAACGCCTTGCAGATGGCAAGGCCGAGGCCCACGCCGAAGACCTTGGTGGAGAAAAGCGGTTCGAACAGCCGGGCCATGTGCTCGGGGGCGATGCCGGAGCCGGAGTCAGATACGGCGACCCGGACGACGCTGTCGCTGCAGGATGCGACTATGCCTATTCTCCCGCCGCCGGGCATGGCCTGGTGGGCGTTGTTGATGATATTGAGGAAGACCGGCTCCATCTGCTCTGGGTCAACGTTGACCGGCGGCAGGTCCTCAGGCACCCGCGACTCGACCTCGACGGTACGCGGCAGTTCGGCGCGGGCCGTAGCCCGAGACAGGATGTCGGCAAGGCGGCAGGGCCGGCGTCGGCTCAATCGGCCCTGGGCGAAGTCGACCACGCTGGTAATGATGCGGTTCGCACGGGTGATTTCCTCGTTGATGATATCGAGGTGACTTGAGGCCCTACCGGTGAGTCTGTCCGAGGCGGTCAATTTGAGGAAGTAAGTTGCGTTCCGGATGGCCCCGAGCGGGTTGCGCAGTTCGTGGGCCATGCTGCCCGCGACCCGGCCCAGAGTCGCGAGCTTCTCGCGCGTGACCACTTCGGCCTGGGTCCGAGTCAGTTCTTCTTCGGCCCGCTTGCGTTCGGTGACGTCACGGAGGACGAGGACGACGCCGACCGTATTCCCATCGTGGTCGCGCATCACCCGGCCCGAGAGGCTGACCGGCACGATCAGGCCGTCGCGGGTGCGACCGTCTATCTCCTGCGCGCTGGCCGGCTCGCCGCCGGCAATTCGGGCAAAGGCTGCCCGACATACCGTGGGTTCCGTGAAGAGCAGTTCCGCATGCTTGTCGGTGAGCTCCCCGGCCCGGTAGCCGAACAGGTCGAGTGCGGCCTGGTTGGCGCGGACGAAACGGCCGTCCGGCCCGAGCAGCAGGAGCGCGTCCGGCATGGTGGCGAGGATGTCGTCAGCCGCGGTCTGCGGTGGTTCGTTCATCAGGCCGTGACGAGTCGCAGTCCTTAGCCCATAGTCCAGCGTCCTCAGTCCGTCCTGTGTCTTGGCAGGAGCGACGATTGGCAGGCTGAAGCTGAAGACCGAGCCCTTGCCGAGTTCGGATTCGGCCCAGATGCGGCCGCCGTGGCCTTCGACTATCCTGCGGCAGATGGCGAGGCCGAGGCCGGTGCTCTTCTCGCCGGCAGTACCGCGCACGCTCGTCTTGCCGAACGGCTTGAACAGCTTGTCCAGCTCATCGGCCGGGATTCCCTGCCCCTGGTCGCGGACCGACACAACCACGTCGCCGTCCACTCGCGATGCCTGCACCGTGACCGCGGTGCCGGGCGCGGAGAACTTGAGCGCGTTGCTGACGAGGTTGTTGAGCACCTGTTCGACCTTGCGGTGGTCGAAGCGGAGCGACGGCAGGCCGGACTCGGGCGCGAAGTCGAGTCGGATGTTCTTGTTGTTGGCCAGCATCCGGTTAAGTGCCAGGTTCTCCTCAATCAGGGCGCACAGGTTCCCGTCCTTGAGCTCGAGGTCGAGTCTTCCCGCCTCGATCTTCGTGACGTCCAGCAGGTCGTCAATCAGCTGGAGCATGAACTTGCTGCCGGAGTTGATGCGCCGGAGGAACTCGGCCCGCTTCGCATCGGGTAGAAGTCGACTCGCGTCGTCGAGCAGGAAAGCGCTGGCGGTGCTGACGATGCTCAGCGGGTTGCGCAGGTCGTGCGCAGCCATGCCGAGGAACTGGTTCTTCGTGTTGTTCAACTCGACCAGTTCGGCATTCTTCCCCGCTATCTCGGCTTCGGCCCGCTTCCGTTCGGTGATGTCCACCGCGTCGGCCACGAAGTGGTGCGGCCGTCCGGTCGCATCGCGCAGCAGCACCGTGCTCAGGTCAACCCAGACTACGTTGCCATTCCTGTGCAGGTAGCGCTTCTCGAACCGTGCGCTGCCTTCGGTTCCAGACTGCAGGCTGACCATCGTCTCGCGGTTCGTTGCGACATCGCCCGGGTGGGTGACAGTCATGAAATCCATGGACTGCAATTCCTCGACCGTGTAGCCCAGCATTGCGGCAAATGCCCGGTTCACGCTCAGCAGCCGGCCGTCCAGCCCGGTCAACAGCTTGCCGACTCCGGAGTCGTTGAATGCCCGCCGGAACCGCTCCTCGCTCTCGCGCAGGGCCTCCTCGGCCCGCTCTCGCTCGGTGATATCCACGAGGAAGCTGACGGTCGCGGGCCCGCCCCTCCAGTCGATGTGAACGGCGCTGACTTCCACGTGGCGCGTCTCGCCGTACCGACGGACGATGCGGAATCTGAACCGGTCCCGGATATCCTCGCCGGCGAGACGTCGGCGGTAGCCGTCGGCGACGAGCCAGCGGTCATCGCGATGGATGAGTTCATTGAAGCTCATCGCGAGCAGTTGATCGAGGCGGTACCCGAATATCCTGCTTGCGCTCGGGTTGGCGAAGACGATCTTCCAGTCCTGGGCCACGATGACGGCTTCGCTCACGTTGTCGACCACGAGCCGGTACTTCTCTTCGCTCTCGCGCAACGTTTGCTCGGCCCGCTTGCGCTCCGTGACCTCTTTGACCAGCGCCGCGTTCTGGCGGAAGTACTGTTCCACCAGTTGCGCCAGTTGTCCTAGTTCGGTACGGTTGCGTTCGAGCGGCTTCAAAGCCTTGACGGAACCGGACGCAAGGCTGTGTCTCAGCAATTCGAGTGGCCGCGTCACCCAGAACCTGAGCACCAGCCACAGCCCCAGAATCGTCAGCAGAGCCAGCGATGCCTGCAGTTCAAACGAACTGCGGTCAAAGCGCTGGGCCAAGGCACGCCAACGGGGCTGGATGGAGGCGGTGAGTATCATCCCGGGTTTGCCCCGCGGGTCGGGCAAGGGTCTTGATAGCGTGATTTCGCCCGTGCTCCGGTTGATTGCCGCCATCGGTTCCGCGCCGCCGCGGGCCGGCTTGATCCGCAGCGTCTTTCCGGTAAGCCGGGTCAGTTCGGCCAGGTACGGCCGGTTCCACGCCCGCGCAACAAGGAAATAGCCACGCACCGGAGTCTTGCGTTCCGGGTCATCGGAAGGGTGGATTGTCGCGCCGCGTATCTCGACCGGGTCGTCAAGGCCGGCGATGAAGAAGTGACATAGACGGTCCTTGCCGAATGCGGCCCTGACCGAGAGCCCGGACGGCATCGGCTCGATGAGAGTCGCGAGGGCAGAGTCGCGGACCGCATCCACCAGCGACCCGGTTGGGCCAAAGACCCACGCCGCGTCGGCCCGGTACGTCTTCAGCGCTTCTCTGAGGTTCTGACCCGCCCAGGTCCGGTTCCCGGTTTCCACGAACCGCACCATCTCGTCCCAGTTCGAGTAGTGATTGGCGAAGAGTGCGAGCGGACCGCCCTCCAGTTCCAGTGCCCGGTCCAGCAGTTCTCCGTGTTCCTCCGCGTCGGCAGCGAGGAAGGCGTTAGTCCTGCCGGGTTCGCTTGCTTGTGCAAGGATCAGCGCGAGCGCGGCCAATATCGCAGCCGCGAGCATCACCAGCGTGAGTTGCGTCTGAACCGACAACCATCCTCGCCACTTCCTTGTCGACATGCTAGATACGCCGGCCCGGCCGGACGCGACCCGACGTACGGTCGAATTCGGTGCCTAGTCTCAATTCAGAAGCAACCAAGGAGTCAGGATGGAAGGCAAACGCCCCAATACACGACCACAGGAAAAGAAGCATTCTCACAACGCAGTACTTCCTTTTCTCCGTGCAGGTGAGAGTATGCCGAGATTCTACGGGATTGGAGCCGAAACGCAAGCTCGGTGCAAGGCCTTGGCGCGAGGAGGGAATCGACCGAGAGGTCTTGGGCAGCGTGGAATCAGCCGGATGCAACAACTCGAGGTTATCACCGGTCGGGTGACTGTCGATGACCTGCATCCATCTTCGCGTTCCTCGATGTGCTCTGTAGCTCCTTGTCGGATCGGGGCGCTCGGGTTTCGTCCCGTGTGGCGGCGAGCGGAGAGCGTGCGGCACGTCAGGCCCGGATGTCATTCCGAACAGCTCCGCGTGATGACTGCGTCCGACACGGCAGAGAGCCGGCCGTCACGTCCGCACAGACGACCTGGAGTGAGTGTCGCACGCTCCAGGGTAGCCCCCGGAGGCGGTCCAATGAACCCGAAGGGCAGGGTTCCATGGGCTTCGCCCGTGGGTGAATGCTTCTCTCGCCCGAAGGGCGTCGAGCAAAGCTCGTACTCCGGAAGTGCCACGGGCTCTGCCCGTGGGTATCCACTCCTTCGGCCGCAAGGCCGAAGATGACGAGCAGACATGTCCAGATGAGCTGCGCGCGGTCGTTTCGAGTGCAATCGGACGGTCGGGGCAGCCAAGCCCGATGGTGCAGCGACAAAGAACCGGGAGGCGCGCCTGTCTACGCCGGTCCGGAGTCCGCGGCCTCAAGTCCAGAGTTCCGAGTTCCGGGGCAACGGTCCGGAGCTACCCCACTCCGGTTCGGCGATGGGCAGGGCGAAGCTGAAGACGGAGCCCTTGCCGACCTCGGATTCTGCCCAGATACGACCGCCGTGGCCTTCCACTATCTTGCGGCAGATGGCGAGGCCGAGGCCGGTGCTCGCTTCGCCGGCGGTGCTGCGCGCGCTCGTCTTGCTGAACGGTTTGAACAGCTTCTCCAGCTCCTCGGCCGGGATGCCCTGCCCCTGGTCGCGGACCGACACGACCACGTTGCTGTCGACGCGTGACGCCTGCACCGTGACCGCCGTCCCGGGCGTGGAGAACTTGAGCGCGTTGCTGAGGAGGTTGTTGAGGACCTGTTCGATCTTGCCTCGGTCGAAGCGAAGCGGCGGCAAGCCGCACTCGGGCGCGAAGTCGAGTCGGATGCTCTTCTTGTCGGCCAGCATCCGGTTGAGCACCAGGGCATCCTCGATCAGGCCGCGCAAGTCCCCGTCCTTGAGTTCAAGGTCGAGCCTGCCCGCCTCGATCTTCGCCACGTCCAGCAGGTCGTCAATCAACTTGAGCATGAACTCGCTGCCGGAGTTGATACGCCGGAGGAACTCGGTCCGTGTCGCCTCGGGCATAAGCCGGCTCGCGTCGTCGAGCAGGTAGGCGCTGGCGGTGCTGACGACGCTCAGCGGGTTGCGGAGGTCG
>CAZVCQ010000083.1:0-9386 GCA_964626085.1 uncultured bacterium | reverse complement strand
CGTAGCCGACATGGTCGCCGAACCTGTGCCGGACAGCCTCAAGCGCGCCCATGAACGTATTCGGCCGTTCCCAGCTCAGGTTGGGAATCCCACTGACTAGCTTCGCATCCGGGTCGCGCGGCAGGTCGTTCTGCCATTCGGCAAAGTAGATGCCCAGCTTGCCCTTGGGCAGCACGAAGTTCAACTCCTTGTACGCGCGCCGGAACGACACCACAACCGAATCCACCTTCACTGCGGCCTGCGCCGCTGCCAGTTCGTCCCGGCAGCCCATCGGCTTGCCGTCGTACCTGGCAAGGGCATCGCCGACCATGATGCCGGCCTTTGCCGCCGGCCCGTCCGGCACGAGTCCGGTTACCTCCAGCCAGTGGCACGGCGCGGATTCGGCGTTGCGATTCTGGCAGCAGGGGCAGTTTTGCGCCCCGGCCAATGCGGATAGGAGACAGAGCATAAGAGCATGTGTTCTCATGCTTAATGTTCACGTGAGAACCGCCCGCTGTCAAGCAGAGATGCCCGCCTGGGGAGGCAGGTTGCTGACACGGATACGAACAGCGTTGCCCCTCAACGCGTTTCCTCTCCCCTCAGGGGAGAGGTGAAGCTGATGTGCAGGGCTGCCCTGCCTCGGCTCCTTGCGTCGCGGTTCCCGTCCGCCGTTCCGCAGTTTGACATCTGCATTCCACACCTCGTACCGGCGACCTTCACCCGCCGGCTTCGGTTCCTCACTCCGTCAATCTGCAATCTACAGTCTGCAATCTGAAATGCCTACGTATGGCCGGGCGGCATGGTGTCCCGGAAACTCCCCGTTGCCCAAACCCAGGATACCCCTAAATGCAACGACGAAGGCACAGCCACCTATTGCCTACTGCCTCGTCAGTACCAGTTTCTTGTGGATTCGCTCGGTCTTGCCCGAATGCACGTAGTCGAGCAGGTACTCATAGGTCCCGGGCGCGATGCTCCGACCGTTGTCATTCACGCCATCCCAACGCACGAAGTTGGTTCCGGCCGGCAGGTCGGCGTTATCAAGAACCCGGTACACCCTTTCCCCGGCCCGGGTGTAGACGGTCAAGCTCGCCTTGCCGTCTTCCGGCAGGCCGATGACAAACGTGGTGTGGTCGATGAAGGGGTTCGGGAAGTTGTGCGCGGAGAACTTCGGCAAGAGAGTCAGATTCAGGACGGCCGTGTCGGCGATATCTGGGCGATCACCCACGTGTCCCGCCACGAGGAATACTCCCCAACCGAGGGACGCTGTGTCTCCCTGCGTCCCGGACGGAGCGGTCACATCTAGCGAGAACCAGCCTGACTCGCCCGGCGCCACGTACCCAAGGTCAGGTATCCCGTCGCCGTCGGTGTCGGTCAGGTCATCTGCGCCGGCCGCGTTACCGAGCCTGACACTCCAGCCCGACGGGGCAGACGGCCGCGCTAGTTCCACGATTCCGCCGGCTTCGCCTTGAATCAGGGCATAGAACTGATATGTCTTGTCTTTACCCGCCTCAATTCGGTCCGCCTGGTCCGGCGCTATCGAGAGCGACTGCGGGAACACCCGAACCGAAGAGCTGACCCTGTCATTGGTGCTATCTACATCACTTCCAAGCATGGTCGAGCAACTGACCGCCCAGTTGCCTGCCTCCGCTACCCAGGGCGGAAACGTAAGCTCTGCCGTTGAATCAGGCGGCAGTGCGTCCGCGACATTCACCTTCTCGTTGTAGCTGGTGCCGATGCGGAACCGTACGTCGAAGTACCGCTCCACCCGGTTCCCGAAGTTCCTGATGCGTGCTCTTGGTATTACCGTGTCGCCGGCTCGTACTTTGCCGGAAGGCGACACAATTGCTACCGCGCCGACATCGTGTCTGGGCGGGGGGACTACTTGAATCGAGTCCCGGATGGTATCATTGGCCGGGTTCACGTCGCCAGGCAGCGCCGTAAAACACGTGACAACGAGCGAACCGACCGGCTCCGCAGTCCATGCAGGAAACACCACCGTGTCGGAAATCCCCGATGCCAACGTTTCCTGCATTGTCTCAGCATAGCCTGTGCCGATTTCCATGGTTACGGGAAACGTCGCCGCTGTCAGGCCGAAGTTGCGGACGATCGCGGTCGGTACGTACACTTGGCCGGAGTCTACGATTCCGGGCGGCGATAGTATCGCGACGCGGCCAACGTCGAGGTCAGCATTGGTCTTGATGAGATAGACGGCACGATTCCCTGCGGAGTCGGAAGTATAGCCTGTAACGATGTAGCCACCATCAGCAGTCTGCCGGACGCAGCGACCAACGCCGTCTGGACCGCCATAGGTTCTGGTCCAGAGTGTATCGCCTTGAGCATTGGTCCTGACGAGATAGACAGAGTCTCCGACGAAGGAGGTGGTCCCAGCGATGATGTAGCCGCCGTCAGTGGTCTGTTGGACCGAGTAGCCGCTGGAGTTGCTCGATTGGCCATAGGCTCGGCTCCAGAGCGTGTCTCCTGCGGCATTGGTCTTGATGAGATAGACGCCACGTTTGCCCAAGGACGTGGTTCTGCCGGTGACGATGTAACCACCATCAGTCGTCTGTTGAACTGCTTCGCCCCAGTCGAGACCTGTGCCGCCGTACTTCCTTGTCCAGAGCGTGTCCCCATGTGAGTCGGTCTTGACTAGATAGACGTCGCTAGCCGTTCCAGTACTACCAGCGATGATGTAGCCGCCATCAGTGGTCTGTTGGACCGAGTTGCCCACGTCGTACTCCGCTCCGCCGATAGTCTTGGTCCAGAGGGTGTCTCCCGAGGCGTTGGCTCTCAGGAGCCAGGCATCGACGGGGCCAGCGCCGAAGGAGTGGGTCCCGCCCGCGATGATGTATCCGCCGTCCGAGGTCTGGGCGACGGAATATGCTGCGTCGTCGCCGGAGTCCCCGCCAAAGGTTCTGGTCCAAAGCGTGTCGCCTTGAGCATTGGCTTTGATCAGATAGACGGCAGAGTAGCTTGTGTCATACCAGAATTTGGTGTAGCCCGCGACGATGTAACCGCCATCGGAGGTCTGCTGGACCGAGCGGCCAATGTCAGTGTAGGGCCCACCGAAGGTTCTAGTCCAGAGTGTGTCGCCCTGAGCGTTGGTTTTGATGAGATAGACGTCAACACGTCCCGCACCGTATGAAGACGAATAGCCTGCGATGACGTAGCCGCCGTCGGTCGTCTGTTGAACCGAGCGACCCTCATCCCAATTTGCCCCGCCATAGGTTCTCTGCCAGTTCGTCTGGGCAAAGGCGATTGAAGTGAGGCAGATAGCGGACAGCAGGACGCAGACCACGGCCAAGACGCCGGTCCTCATCGCGGACATATTAGGACTCGCGAGGGAGGGAGTCAAGCCAAGTGCCGCATGCGTCACAGAACCCGGGCCCGGAGCGGTAGGCCGAACCGGTCAGAGTCCCTGCCAAGGGGCGTGGGAAAGAGTTCGGGAGAGACCTTGCCGGAAAATCTGCCAGAGTCCTTGGGAGAGAATCTGCCCGGGAACTTGCCAATGCGCCTGGCAGGGGATTTCCCAGAGGCTGTGCCGAGGAACGGGACAGAGTCCTCGCCAGAGTCCCTGCCAGTGAACCGGGGACGGAACCTGCCAGAGAACGGAGCAAAGAACCCACCAATGACTCTGCCAGGGAGCACGGTATAGTCTTCGCCGGAGAACGCACCAGAGAGCTTGGCAGAGGCTTTGCCAGAGAGCCCACCAAGGAACTGAGGAGAGTATTTCCCCAGTGCAGGGGTGCGTTTCGCCGATTGCTTGCTAACCATCTGCCTCGCAGTCATTTACGTCGCTCTTCGGCCCGGCTGCTCAGTATACGAATTTGTAGAATCCGCCGGGGTAGGATGGCGGGAAGGCGTACGTCTCCATAGCCATGCGGCTCCGCCTACATGTAGTGGTCAGGCCACCTTCGGCCACAATTCTGCCGCTGGGGGATCTGCCCCCAGACTACCGGGAGGGTAGTCTTCTGAGAACCGGTTGAGGATACGATGTGCTATTCGACCTGAGGATTGTCGCGAGCCTAGATGAAAGGACCGATGTCGAGTTCAGGTTGAGGTCAAGGTTGAGGTATAGAAACAGATTGAGGTTCAGGTAGAGGTTGAGATTGAGGTTGAGGTACAGAAACAGATTAAGGTTAAGGCAGAGGTTGAGATTGAGGTTGCGGTCCAGTCCAAGATCCGGTGACCGTTACGATGTCGGATACGGTGAGAGCTACGATGCAAGGTTCAGTGAACGCCCTGATGCAGGGCCCGAACGCCGCCGCGAACGACGCACGTTCACTCGCACCCGGAGTCTACTTCGTGCGGGCCGTCAGCCGTTGGCCGTCAGCCGCAAGCTGTCATAAGGTGATTGTCGCTCGGTAGCGGTTTCGGTCCGGTCGCGACCGGCTAGCGCAGCAGCAGAACGGGTACCGTCCGGGCAGCCCGGCTTCTGACGGAGTACACGCCCGCCGGTTGACGCCTCCCGGCATCGTCGGTGCCATCCCAGGAAAGGAACAAGGGACTCGGGTTGAGGGACGAGGAAACGGGAAGGGAACGGACCAGGCGGCCCTGCGCATCGAAGACGCGCACGGGGGAGTAGGAATGGGACCGGTCGAAGGAATGGCCGAGTGAGATGCGAACGGAACCACGGAACGGGTTGGGACTCACCACAATCCCGCTACTCGCCATCCGCCGCCCGCCGCTCGACTCAACGCCCGAGCCGAGCAGCCGGTCAATCACGCGAATTACTTCCTGCGGGTCGAACTGGTCCGACCAGTACCGGACGACACCCTGCTGGTCGATCACGTAGTCCTGCGGGTACGGCGCCTGCGGATTCGGGACGCGGTAGGACTGATACACGCCGGAGCTGTCCACCAGCCCGACAAACCTCATCCCGAACACGTCCCGGAACTCGCTCAGCTGACTGCTGTTCTCACCGATGGCGAAGATGCGCACGCGCGCGGTATCGTACCGCTCGAAGATCGACCCGTCCATGGCCGCAGCCTGCGGCCCGCAGAGTGGTCACCAAGACGCCCCGAAATCGAGGTACACCACCTTTCCCCGGTCGGCCGAGAGTGCGTGCCACTGTCCGTCGGTTCCATACAGGTTGAATTCGGGCGCGGCCGACCCGTACTGAGGGAAGGTGCTGTTGTTCTTGCAGACTTCAATCGTGCGGGCCGGTTCGTCCGGGTCATTGCAGGTGAACGTCATCAAGGCGCGCACCGCCCCTGAGCCGGTCGCCGTGACCGTTACGAGTTGCGAGTCCCCGGCTGGAACCGAGAACACGTTCGGGTTCACGGCGATTCCCGACGGCGTGGCGACTGACGTCACGCTCAGAATCCCGGCGCCTGTGTTGCGCACGACGATGCTCGTATCGCGCTGGCCGCTGACGTCGCCGAAGTCCAGTATCTCCGGCATGACGTCAATGTCCGCGCCCTCATCGTTGCCGACTCGGTAGCACGACATGCCCTGCCAGTCCGCGACCGCAATCAGGCTGCCGTCGCGGATGTCGGCTCCGTGTGCCCAGACAAAGGTGTTGTCCCAGCCGACCTGCGTGATGTTCGCCGGGTTCGAGACGTCGAACAGCTCCATCACCCGCCACGAACCGGCGACCACCAGGTGCCCGGCATTCCCGATGCCCCATACGCAACCATCCGTGCCAATTGTATCGAGGACTGCCGGGTTGTGCGGGTCGGAAATGTCTATCGTTGCCAGGCCCGCGACCCCCAGCGCCAGCACCGCCACGTTGTCGTCCAGCACGATGTCGTTCGCGGTTCCCGGAAGCTCCAGCCGCGCGGTCACGTGCATCCCGCCGGCCAGCCCGACGACGGCGAGCCCCTCGCGGCCATTGGCCACGTAGAGAAAAGAGTCCTTCGCCTCGATGTTCCAGGCCTGCGACGGGCTCAGCGAAAGCGCCCCGACCTTCTGCGGTGAGGATGGATCCGCATAGTCTATCGCGTAGATGCCATTCTGGTGCGCGGCGCAGTAGAGCATCGACCCGACCAGAGCCCCGCCCTCGAGCGCCTCGCGGTTCCCGGGCGGGTCGTACCTGCCCAGTCGCACCGGGTCGCCCGAGCCGGAAATGTCGAACAGCACCACGCCCTCACGCCGGCAGAAGTCAAACAACCACGTGTCGCCGTACGCCCGGCAGCGCCAGGAGTTCGGACCGTTCGACAGCCAGGTGCGTGTTGGATTAGTTGGGTCAGTGATGTCGTACGATTCAAGCCCCTGTCCCGCGCCGTTCGCGACGAATGCCCGGTTCCCCACAATCTCGGCGTCCATCTGGTGCGCCCGGTTCACATCGTTGTGGCCGAGGAACTCAAGCCCATCGATGTCAACAAACGCGGTGCCCGTCAGCGCGAGCCCGCACAGCAACAGCAGCGGAAACCGCGTGCCACTCATACGAGACATTCTAGTCGTTCCTGCCCGGCACGCAACGGAGGCAGGTCTCGAACAGGACTCTCGTGGATCGCGTAGATCCAGGCACGGCGACTTCGGACCACGGCCGGAGCGCCAAGAGGTGGTGGATCAGAGCCGGATTGGCCAGGGGCGGGTCGCGGGAACCGACTGCGTTGACTTGACACCGGCCTGTGCGCGCCTAGCATCTGATTCGACGCGGGCCTTAATCGGGCGCTAGGCCGACCTAGACACCGGTCTTCCGCCGCACACGATTGCCCGAGGTCCGGCCTGTCGGCGGCAAGAGGTTAAAGGAGGTGACAGTGGGGCTGTTTGACAAATGCGCGAACGTGGTTCAGCGGGTCGAATACACACGAGCGCGCAACCAGTTCTTCTACCTGCGGGAGTTCGAACCGACCGCAACGCCGGTGGTTAGAATGGCCGGCAGGGAGTTGTTGATGCTGGGAGCCAACAACTACCTCGGCCTGGCAAACCATCCAAGGGTAATCGCAGCGGCGACCGAGGCGGTGCAGAAGTACGGGACCGGCGCGTGCAGTTCGCGCGTGTTGACCGGAACCTGCCCGCTCCACGCCGAGGTCGAACGCCGGCTCGCTCGATTCAAGGACACAGAGGACACAATACTGTTCAGCGCCGGCTTCATGGCGATGATGGGAACTGTGGCGGCGATGACCGACGAAGGCGACGTGGTGCTGAGCGACCAGTTCAACCACGCCTCGCTGGTGGACGGCTGCCGGCTTTCCCGCGCCGACGTGAGAATCTACAAGCACAACGACATGGCGAGCCTGGAAGAAGAGCTGGTGAAGGCGTCCGGGGCGAAGAACCGCCTTATCGTCACCGACGGCGTGTTCAGCATGAAGGGGACGGTGGCCGACCTGCCGCGCATCCGGGCGCTGGCCGACAAGTACGACGCGGCCGTGATGATCGACGACGCGCACGGCACTGGCGTGCTGGGCGCGCACGGTCGCGGCACCGCCGAGCACTTCGGCCTGGAGGGGAAGATCGAGTTGGTAGCGGGCACGTTCAGCAAGACGTTCGCCTCGTACGGCGGGTTCACCGGCTCAACCAAAGACGCGGTGATGTACATGAGATTCGCGGCCCGGCCGTTCATGTTCACGGCCAGCCCGCCGCCCTCGGTGGCGGCGACTGTACTCGCCTGCCTCGACGTGATGGAGCAGGAGCCGCAGCTGCTCGAGCGACTCCGCAGCCACATCCGGTTCTTCAAGGACGGCCTGAAGAAGGCCGGGTTCCGGCTGGAGGAGACGATAACGCCGATAATCCCGGTTCTCATCGGTGACGACGAACGTGCTTTCAAGATGGCGGGCGGGCTGCAGGATGAAGGGGTAGTGGTCAACCCGGTGGTGCCGCCGGCGGTACCCAGGGAAGGTTCACTCATCCGGGTAAGCCTGATGGCCACCTTCACGTCCGGCCAGCTCGAGCAGGCGCTCGAGAAGTTCGCGAAAGTCGGCCGCGCCGTCGGCATCATCTAGAACGTGAACGGCCGACGCGGCCCTGGCGTGCTTGCATTCCTTGCTGCCGTGGCCATCGCTGCGCCGGTTGACGAACGGCTGGCGCGCGGCGAGGTTGTCGTGACCCGGATGCCGGCCTGCGAGCGGGGAGCCCTCGGCGGCAGGTCTCAGGGCGTAGTCCGGGCGCCGATTGAGCGGGTCTGGACCGTGTTGAACGAATCGAATGAGTTCGAAAACTACATGCCGAACTTTCTGGCCTCGTGGCTGATCAGCCGGTCAGTGCAGCCCGAAGTTGTATGTCGCAGCGACTGGCAGCGGGGTGAGCTCGAACGTCTGCTTGCGGGCCAACGGCTCGCGGACTGGCTTGGCGACACGGTTCTCTTCTACAACGTGCTCGACATGCCGTTTCCGGTCTCTGACCGCTGGTATCTTCTGGAAATGTGGCGAGACCACGTGTCGCACACAATCGGCTGGAACCAGCTGGTCGGCAACCTGAAAATGAACCGGGGCTCGTGGGAACTCTCACCGTGGGCTGTCGACCAGACCCTGGCGACCTACACCACAGTGTCGATTCCGGGGATATCACTGCCGAGGTTCTTTCTCGACATCGGGCTGAATCAGTCGCTGCCCGGAGTCATCCGGGGCCTGCGAAACCGGGTTGCGGCCCAGGACCCGGGAAAGTGAGGCGGCAATGAAGGGTTTCGGTATGCGGCTGGTGCTTGAGATGTCGGCGCTGTTCATTCTAGTCCATGGCATCGCCCTGCTGGTGCCGGCAGCCGTATTTCGCTATGTCGTCCTCGAGCTGGCGAGCCGCGGATTGCCGGGGTTCGTCGGCGCGGTGTTCCTAGTGGTCGTGGACTTCGTCCTGTTTCTCGTCATGCTCGTCGTCTCAACCGGTCTTGCGTCCCGTGTCTTTCGGCTGCGCTACTCGGGCGAACACGAACTCGACCTGCGCATTCCGGACGTGCGCAACTGGCTGCTGAACTTCAGCATCTACCTGCCCACCGCGGTCGTGCTCGACTTCCTTCACCTCTACCCGTTGAAGGCCCTGCACGTCACCATGATGGGCGGCCGCATCGGCCGCGCGGTGGTGTTGGGCGGCATGGTTACCGACCCCGGGTTGATTGAGATCGGCGACAATACGGTAGTCGGCGGCTTCTCGACCATCATGTGCCATGCGACCGAACGGGGTCGCATCCGATTCGGCCGCGTGCGCATCGGCCGAAACTGCGGCGTCGGGTCACGCTCGACGATACTCGCCGGGGCCGGACTCGAGGACGGGGCTTTGCTCGGCGCCGGGTCCCTGCTGACCAAGAACACGGTGATTCCTGCGGGCCAGACCTGGGGCGGAGTACCGGCAAGACCACTGTCTGCGGCAAGGAAAGCACCCAGACCCGAACCCGAAATCCCAAGCAGACCCCAATAAGGAGGACGTATGCCCGGCAATACCGCCGGTCTCTTGACGCTTCGTTTCTGGCGTGCCTACATTGTCACGATGCGGCCATACCTGCTGTTCGTGTCAGGCGCGGCCGGCGCGGTCGG
>CAZVCQ010000082.1:0-9477 GCA_964626085.1 uncultured bacterium | reverse complement strand
GCCCGTACTCGGCCGTCACCCTGCCCTGGCCGCTGCCGGCCAAGAACGGTGGCACCCTCCGCTCGAGCGCGGCCGCGCACAGCACGCGCGTGTTGCCGGCCACGGCCATACACGACCCCTCGGCGTACTTCAGACACCCAAGCTCCAACGTAACCGGACGCATCTCATCCGGCCTCCGGCCGTCATCGCGGGTCATTGCCTGCACTCCGGGGCGTCTCCGACCGACGCACGCACGACCTCGCCCATCGGCTCACCGAGGAAACGCTCGCCCACGGTCTGGAAATTCGGCGCCAGGTCGGACAGATAGAAACGGTGCCGCACCGCTCCGCCCGGACTCAGCAGCCCCTGCCCTGCTAGAAGCTCCTCGGCCGAGGCCGCGGTCTCCTCCGCCGAATCGACGAGCGCGACCGCCGGACCAACGACACGGCCGATCACCCGTGCCAGCAAGGGAAAGTGAGTGCAGCCGAGCAGCAAGGTGTCCACGCCCTCTTCGGACAGCCCCGCCAGGTAATGCTTGGCTGCTGCCTCGGCCACTTCGTTGTCGAGCCAGCCTTCCTCGGCCAGCGGTACGAACAAAGGCGTGGGCTTGGCGATGATCTCGACGTTCCGGTTGAGGCGCCGGATTGCCTGCTCGTAGGCCCCGGAGCCAATGGTCGCGGTAGTGCCGATGACGGCGATGCGGTTTGACTTCGTCGCCCGCACTGCCGCGCGCGCGCCCGGCTCGACCACGCCGAGTACCGGCACCGGCAGCCGGCGCTCAAGCTCCGGCAGCGCCGAGGACGAGGCCGAGTGGCACGCGACGATGACCATCTTGACTCCGCGGCTCAACAGGAAGCCGGCGTCCTCGACTGCGAAACGCAGAATTGTGTCAGCCGACTTGGTGCCGTACGGAAATCGCGCGGGGTCCCCGAAGTAGACGATGCTCTCACCGGGGAGTCGCCGCCGCAGCGCCCTGACCACAGTCAGCCCGCCGATGCCGGAGTCGAAAACCCCGATCGGCGCGCCCGGGTCAGGACTTGGACCGGCTGGTTTTTCCATCTTTGCCTCCGGGGGGCGCGCCATTCGCCTTCGGGCTGTAGAGTCTCGCGAACTCGGTAATCCCGCGGCTGATGCCTTCGGCCAGCCGTTCGCGGTGATCGGTCTGGCGCAGCAACTTCTCCTCGCTCCTGTTACTCAGGAAGCCGCACTCGACCAGCACCGCCGGCATGAAGTTGTTGCGCAGCACGTAGAAGTTGGCCTGCCTCACTCCGCGCTCATTGATTCTCGCGCAGGGTACCGTCGCCTCCTGAATCCGCGCCGCCAGTTCCGATGACTCCACGAGGAACTCGTTCTGGGCCAGGTCGGCCAGTATCAGTCCGACATCGCCGCTGACATCCAGCACGCCGCTCGAGTCCTCGGTCTCGAACGAGGCGTTCTCTCGCGCTGCCACCGCTCTTTCCCAGTCGGTCTTGGCCTCGGACAGGAAGTAGGTTTCGAACCCGCACGCCGCCCGGTTCGGCGAGGCGTTGGCGTGGATGCTGACGAACAGGTCTACCTTGCGGCTATTGGCGCACTTGGTACGGTCGGCCAGCGAGACGAACTTGTCCGTGTCGCGGGTCAGAATCACCTCAAAGCCCTGCTTCTCGAGCTTCTTCTTCAGACGCCGGGCCACATCCAGCACCACGACCTTCTCGCGCGTCCCAAGTCGGCCCACCGCTCCGGGGTCCTCGCCACCGTGCCCGGGGTCGAGTACGATCCGCTTGATGGCGCGCTCCGGTCTCGGCCATACGCGCAGCTCTGCCCGTTCAGGCAATACCGTGAGTCGCACTGCCGTCGGCTGTCGGAAGCTGAAGTTGAAACTCACCCCGGCACCACTGTCCATCGTCACTGCCTTCAGGATTCCGGGCGGCATCAGGGAGAGAAGTGCGACTTGCTGGCCCAGCCCCGAATCGCGCCGGGCACCAAGGGCCAGACGGTATTCGAGGCTCGACCGCGAATCGCCGAAGCCGACGAGCTTCTCCCCAGGCCGGCATTGACCGACAAAGGTGAAAACCAGCGTGTCGCCGTGGCGCGACGTCTCAAGAGCCTGCAGGTCCGGCACCTGCGTGCTGGGAAACAGATCCGCCAGCGCCACCACCGGCAGATACAGCCGGTCGCCGTCGAGGACCGGCGCTGCGGGCAGGACGACGCGACGGCTGTCACACAGCGCGCACGTGCTGTCGGCCCGAAGCACATACTCCCGTCCGGGCCGGACCGAATCTCCGGGCAACAGCACTACGAACCGGTCGTGTACGCGCCAATACCTGCCGTTCAGCGCCGCGGCCACGGCGGACAGAGGAACGCACTCGACCTTGCCCACCAACCGGGTCTCGAGCCTGGCCCCGCCAACGTCAACCGTGCGGGCCGGCACCAACCCAGCCATAAGACAGAACAGCGCGACCGCGGCGACCATCCGGCCCGGTTCGCGTCTCACCGGACCCGCACTCTCTCCGGCCGTGCGGCTTCGCCGCCGTGGGAACGAGCGTCCCCGTCTGCGGCCTTCTGCCGCAACTCCTCGCGCCGGTCGTATTGCTTTCGGCCTCGGCACAAGGCGAGCTCGACCTTGGCAATGCCCCGGTCGTTGAAGTAAATGCTCAATGGTATCAGAGTGTAGCCCCGCAGAGTCGTCCGGCCGAACAACCGCTGGATTTCTTCGCGGTGCAGCAGCAGCCGGCGCCGCCGCTTCGGGTCGCGGTTGAAGATGTTGCCTTGCGCATAGGGCGCAATCGTCACACCGACGAGGAAGACCTCGCCGCCCTCGACGGCGGCATAGCCTTCGTCCAGAGAAACGGAACCTCCCCGAAGTGACTTCACCTCGGTACCGAAAAGCTCGATTCCGGCCTCAAGCTTCTCGAATATGTCATAGTTGCGGAGCGCCTTGCGGTTGGTCGCGATGGCCTTCACCGTTCAATTATACGGCGCAGGATGATGCAGTCAACGCGATGGCAGAAGAAACGGCTGCCTGGCCGGACTCGCGTTTGCGTCCAGCCAGGCAGTACCTCAGTCGGGTAGCCAGATGTGGCTATTCAGCCCCGACACAACTGATGCCTGTGGTATCAGAAGGGCGGGGAAATGGGACCCGGCATCGGCGGAATCGGGAATCCGGTATTATCCATGCGAGCCTCCGTCTGGTTGCGGGCATTATACGATCCATATGGTGCACTTACCATGCCCACTGGCCGAGAATCTCATAAAACACGTGTTTGCGTTAGATAGGTCGTATGTCGCAGCGCATGTCGCCCACAGTCGCACCATAGTATTGTCGCAGTATGCCTATCGTATTGCCAGCTAAGTTACTATAATACGATTGTTACGTGATGAATCATCAGTGGTGCGACCGGTGTTCGGAGGTGCGACTGCAAACGCAAGACCCTAGTGAAGGGCTCTTAGGCTATCGTACCAAGGAGGTGAGTGACGCTGGCAGCATGTCAGGGACAGGTCTTGTCGCGGTCAAAGGGCGCAGGCCGGCACTGGCAGCAAGTCCCGGCTTCTCAACGACAACCCAGAACCCGCGCAGGGCAGGACGCTTGTCAGGGCTTCTCGGCTGTACTTCTAGCTGAGATCGGTTCGGTCTATCCGGTAGCGTCGCATGAGTCGCTGGAGTTGTCGGCGGTGAGTCCTGAGCAACTTCGCGGCATTGCTGACGTTCCCGCCGGTCTCACGCAGTGCGTTGGTCACTTCATAGCGATCAAGCTGCCGGCGCTTCTCCTGGGGAGCATCGACCTTGGGCTCCATCGCGGCAAACTGGCCCCCGAGGTCGTCGACCGCAATCCGGCGGTTCTGCGCCATTATTACCGAACGCTCAACCACGTTCTGCAGTTCCCGCACGTTGCCCGGCCAAGGGTACTCGCCAAACCGGGCCAGCACGCTCTCCTCGAATCCGACCACCGGCTTGTTGAGCTGGTTGGCGTAGCGCTTCAACAGGTAGTTGGCCAGCAGCCCGATGTCACCGGCGCGTTCGCGCAGCGGCGGGACATCGATCGTCACGACGTTCATCCGGTAGAACAGGTCCTCCCGGAACCTGCCGGACCGTACATCCTCCTGGAGGTCGCGGTTCGTCGCGCAGATGAGCCGCACCTCTACCCGGCGGGTCTGGGTCTCACCCACCCGGCGGATGACCTTCTCCTCGAGAACTTGCAGGAGCTTGGCCTGGACACCGATCGACGTGTTGCTGATCTCGTCCAGGAAGATTGTCCCGCCGGTGGCGGTTTCGAACAATCCCTCTTTGTCCTTGACCGCGCCGGTGAATGAACCCCGGGCATGGCCGAACAACTCGGATTCAAACAGGTTCTCGGGCAGCGTACCGCAGTTGATGGACACGAACTTGTTGCCCCGGCATTCGCTCTTCGAGTGGATCAAACGAGCGAGCACACCCTTGCCGGTACCGGTTTCGCCGGTCAAGAGCACCGTGCAATTGGATGGCGCGATCTTGTCAATCACCCGGTACACGTCTCGGATCGCCTTGGAACGACCCATGAAACACCCGGTAACGGCATCCACCAGGATGTCCTCGCGCAGCGCTGACATTTCTTCCTGCAGCCTTCGGAACGCCACCGACCGGTCGATGGTCGCGGCCAGCAGGTTCGCCACCGAGACGAGCAGGTTCTCGTCCTCCTCGAGGAACAGGTGCGCGGTAACCCGGCTGTCGACGTAGATCGTACCGATCACCCGGTTGTCAACGCGGAGCGGCACGACCAGCAGCGACCGGATCCGGTTGAGCTTGACGCTGTTCGCGCTGTCGAACCGCGGGTCGGCCAGCGCGTCGGCGCTGAAGACCATCTCGCCCCGGCGCTTCACCCGCCGCAGCACGGAGTGGGAAACCGCCGTAGCGTCCTCCAGCGTCGCGTGGTCGACGTTGCGCGCCGCCGCCGGCACCAGCTTCTCCCCCTGCACGAGAAACAACAGGCCACGTTCGGCTTTGGTCACGTCGACCACGAGGTCGAGGATGCGCTCGCAGAAATCTTCTTTCTCAAGCCCCAGGCCGATCAACTCGCTGAGCTGGTAGAAGACCTTCAGATACTCCCCCCGCTCGCGCGCCTTGAGCTGCATGGTCGCCGAAACCTCGGTCACCATCTCCATCAGGTCATCGGCCCGCTGGAGGTCGACCCGGGCGCCGACCGAGCGCAGGATCGCCTGTGCCTCGCTGAGATTGGCGAGCGCCTCATTGATATCCTGCTGCGGAACCGGTCGGAACGAAAGCGGCATTCTCAGGTCAACGGTCGTCTCCCCGCGATTCTGCTTGGTCAACGCCTGCACCGAAGCCAGAAGCGACAGGGCGAGTTCGTACTTCGAACCCAGGTTCCGCAAGAGCTCGGTGCTCCGGCGGATCTCCTGGGTGCCGCGCTCGGTCCGGTCGAGCAGGCACTTCGCCAGGCCCGAAAGCCGCAGGGCCACTGCATATTCCTTGGATGAAGTGTGGTCGTCGAGCTGGGCGAGCGCCTTGCGCGCATCCTCGGCCGCCCGGGCAGAATCGCCGGTGGCCAGCCGCAACTCACCGGCCAGCGTGTACAGCCGGGCCAGCTTCCGCCAATCCCGTTCTCGGCGGACCAGCAGGAATGTCTCGACCAGCGCCTGCCGGGCCGGTTCGTAGCGCCCCGCCCGCAGCTGGAAGTCTGCCTGTGACACGGCCAGCGCGTACCGGAAATCCGGGTCCTGGCTCAGCTCGGCCAGAACTTGCGCCTCGCCGAACAACCGCTCCGCTTCCGCCAGTTCGCCCTGCTTCGCCCGGAGGTTAGCCAGATTCACCAGCACGACCCGCTGCCCGTACGAATCGCTCTCCAGTTGCTTCCGCAGTTCGATCGCCCGCTGGAAGAACGCCAGCGCCTGACCCCATTCGCCCCGTTCATCGGCGACCATCCCGAGATTCGAGTTCAAGTCGGCCGTGGCCGCGACGTCCCCGATTCTCTCCGCCAGGCTCAGGGCCTCGGCGTAGTATTCGTAGGCCTTGTCCCACTCTCCCTCATCCTGGCAAATCACACCCAACCCCTGCAGCGACCGCAGCAGGAAATAGACGTCGCCCGATTTCCGCTGCGCATCCAGGTACCGCTGGTAGTACTCCCGCGCCTTCTTCAACTCGCCCCGACGCCACCACAGGGTGGCGATGAACTGGCTCGCTTTTCCGGTGTAGTGGTCGTCCTGGATCGTCTCGTAGACCCCGAGGCTCCGCTCGGTCAGTTGCAGCGCCAGCACGAAATCGTGCCGCGACCAGGCCAACACGCCGAAGTTGTACAGCGTGCGGGCCGATAGCTGGTTGTAGACCAGCGGCGCCCGATTCTTCAGCTTCTCGACCAGTTGCAGCGCCTGGATCAAGAGTCCCTCGGCCTGGTCGAAACTGCCGGTCGCGCTGTACGACCAGCCCAGGTCATTGAGGATGTTGATGTACATCGGCGTGGTCTTGTCCGGCTCCATCAAGAGCGCTCGGTTGAGGCAGTCCAGCGCTTCCTCGTTGTGTCCCTGCTTCTGGTACACCTTCCCCAGCTTCCGCAGGAACCGGGCCAGCACCGACCGGTCCTTCGACAGCTCCGGGTCGGCACCGACGACTGACATGCCCTGCGTGTAGATGGCTATCGCCTCGGGGTACTTGCCGGTCACCTCGCGCAGTTCTCCCACCGTCTCAATCAGCTCCACCCGCTCTTTCGGGGAAGCCGCCTGCTCCGAAAGCGCCAGCGCTGTCTCGAAGAACGCGAGCGCCTGCTCGCTCAGCCGGTTCTCCCGGGCCCGGTCCCCGGCCCGCATGGAATAGGCATAAGCCCGGTCCTTGATTCCGGCCTGCGTGTAGTGGTGCGCCAAGTCGAAAACCAGCTTCTCCTGCTTCTCGGGATAGAGCTGTTCCAGCGCCAGCGCGACCCGCCGGTGGTTCTCGCGTCGTGCCTCGACCGACAGCCGTTCGGTCACTGCCGCCTCGAGTATCTTGCTCGAGAGGATGAACGACGCTTCGCCTTCGACCGCGAAGCTGCGCAGCAGCCCCAGTGTCTTCAGCTTCTCGATCGCGTTGAAAAGCACTCTCTCGTCCTGGCCCAGCACCGCGCGCAGGAACTCGAGCGTAAGCGGCCCGGCGGCGGCCGCCCCGATCTGCAGCACGTCCAGTTCCTCGGCCGAGAGGTTCTCGAGCCTTCTTTGGACCACGTCGGTTACCGTGTCCGGCGGGCGGTAGGCGTCCAGCGCATCCGCGGCCAGCGCCCAGCGTCCGCCCCGCATCAAGAGAACCTTGCCTTCGATCAGCGAATAGACCGTCTCGATCACGAACAGCGGGTTCCCGCCGGTAGTCCGCATCAGCCAGTCCACCAGCACCTCGCTGCTCGGCATCTCCCCGACCAGCGATAGCACCAGCGTCTCGACTTCGCTCCGCTCCATCGCCGGCAACGGTACGTGACGGAAGCAGGTCCTGCGCTCGAATTCGGCAATCAGGTCGAGGAACCGCTTCTCCTTCAGCCCGGCCACGAGCACCATCAGCCGCTCGCTGCTCAGGCTGAACACGAGATAGCGGAGGAATTCAAGGCTGGTCGGGTCGAACAGCTCGAAGTCATCAACCAGCAACACGAGGCTGTGTCCCACCCGTTGCGACGAACTCAGCTCCTTCAGCCGCTGCGTCACGGTTTCAAACAGCCGGTACTTGGTCTCCTCGGAAATCGTGACCGGGCCTTCCCCGGCGCTCGGAGATTCGGCGGTCGAATAGACCTTCAGGTAGCCCAGGGCGGTCTCAATCAGCGACTGCGGCCGAGCTCCGAGCGAAACCGGCTCGAACGTCAGGATCGTCGCGCCCTCGAGTTGGGCCATGAACTTGTACTCGGAAAGCAACCGGGTCTTGCCGACCCCGCGCTCGCCGGAAATGCAGACCGCGCCCGGCCGGCCCTGGCTGGCATTGTCCAGAATTTCCTTCAGCTTGGCCAGCTCGCTGGTGCGGCCCACGAAGCCCGGCGCCATCAGGTACTTCTGCGGTCCCTGTACCGCAGCCGCCGCTTCCCCCGGCCCGGACAGCTCCTCGATCACCGCCGCGGCTGAGCGCGGCCTCCGCTCCGGCTCCCTCCGGACCAGCGACATGACCACGGCCTCGAATCCCTCGGGAATCTTCTCATCGAACGTCCGGGGCGCTGCGAATTCGGAGTAGTACTGCATCCGCAGCCAGGTGCGAAGGTCCTTCTCTTTGCCCGGTCCGCGGCCGGTAATCACCTCGTAGAGCACGAGGCCGAGCGAGTACAGGTCGGCGCGCGCGTCCGCGTCGACGCCCTTGAACACCTCCGGCGCAACGTAACCCAGGGTTCCGCGGGGCACCGCCACATCCGATAGCGCCACCCGCTCCGCAAAGCCGAAATCGAGCAGCTTGGCCCGGGGCGCTCCGTTGCCCTCAGCCACCATGATATTCTGCGGCTTCAGGTCGCAGTGAATCAGCCCCTGGGCGTGGATGCTGTCCAGCGCCTGCAGCAACTGGACCGTGACTCCGGGCAGCGTCTCGCTGAAGCCCTTCGCAAAGAAGAGGTTGATGGGCAAGCCGTCGAAGAACTCCATGGTGAAGTATGGCCTGTGCTCCGGCGTCGACCCGTAGTCGAAAGCAGTGATAATCCCCGGGTGCGTGAAGCGAGAGAGGTAGTAGAACTCGCGATTCAGCCCCAGCTCGGCCTCTTTGGGTGCATCCTCCCTCACGATCTTGAGCGCGAGGACGCGGTCGTCGACCGTATCCTTAACCTTATACGTTTCAGCCACTTCCCCGCCACCGAGCAGTGATAGCACTTGGTAGCGGTCGGCGAGCAGTTGTGACGAGTGGAAGGAACCCTCTGACGCGTGCACGACCCAATTATAGACTTATCGCTCGACATGTCAACGGTGGTGCGACAGTGGAATCGTATGTGCGACAATCGCTTATCTGATTGTGCAAAGACAAGTTAGCTGGATGTCGCAGTTCTTGATTTGACTCCGTCCTTGTTCGGACTACACTTCTGCAGATGAACCCCCGCATCCTGCGACAACTCGGACAGGGCATCTACATCGTCCTCGGCTCCGCGGTCATGGCTCTCGCCTACAACCTGTTCCTGATCCCCCATCACATCGTGCCGGGCGGCGCCGGCGGTGTGGCAATGATCCTCAACTACTTCTTTGCCACCCCGGTCGGACTCACCATCCTCGTCATCAATATCCCGCTGTTCGTGCTTGGCATCAAGACGCTTGGCCGCACCTACGGGGTCAGGTCCATCATCGGCATCGCGGTCTCCTCCCTGCTGATTGACGGATTCACCTATGTCTTCCACCTCGGCTCGGCGACCGACAACAAGATACTTGCCTGCATCTTCGGCGGTATCATGCTGGGGGCCGGGCTCGGACTCGTCTTCAGAGGCGGCGGCTCGACTGGCGGCTCGGATATCGTGGGCCAGGTGCTCAACCGCTACACCAATTTCTCGACCGGAACCAGCATCCTAGGAGTCCGGCCGAAAAGTCTTGACAAGCGTCCTGTTCTATGTTAGTATT
>CAZVCQ010000081.1:0-9547 GCA_964626085.1 uncultured bacterium | reverse complement strand
TGGTCGGCCTGACCGAGGCGAACGGCCAGCATCTGAACCCGGGGCCGCGCACGGTGGTGTGCCGCGGCGTGTTCGAGTGGCCGGGCAGTTCGCCGGCGCGCTTGTTCAATGCCACGGGCCGGTCGGTAGCGCTGGTCAAGCCCGGGACTAACGACCTCCGGTATCTGCCGGTGGGCGTCTACCAGATACCGGAGGCGGAGGGCCAGGGCTCGCGGCGCATCGTCATCGCCCGCTGAAGGCGCGTTCGACTCCGCCGGCCGCCGCGGAATAGTGGGAGAATAGCAGGATACTGCCCGCTCCCCGCCTGTCCCCATAGCGCAGTCCGCGATTCCTGACGCGCCGGCAGCCAGGAGTGAGCAGTTGGCCGTGGCCCAGGCGTCAGTTCACGCCGGACTGGAGGAGAAGAGCGGCGCGAGGCCGGCGGCCCAGGCTTCGATCTCGTCCCACTTTCGGTGGTCGCCCGGCGTCGCCTTGATCATTTTCATAATCGTCCGCGTAACGAAGTCCGCCTTGGCGGGGTCGTAGGTGCCGGCGAACAGACCTTCGCTCAACGGCTTCGCCCGCAGGCGGACCGGGTCGAGGTAGCTGCTGGCCGTCGTCCGGCTCTTTTCGTCGGTCCCCGTCATCGCCAGGCAGACGACGAACGCCGCGAACGGTTTCGCGTTGAGGACGGCCTCGTTCTTGTCGAGGAACTTGAGTACTTCGGGCTTGAGCTTGCTCGCACGGACCGAACTGCCGAGGACAACCGCATCATACGACGCGGCGTCCTTCACTTTCTTGACGTCTACCGCCTGTGCAGCAAAGCCGTTTCGATTCAGGACATCGGCTACCCGTTCGGCGACGCCGGCCGTGGAGCCGGCCCGCGTACCGTACGCAACCAGGACTTTCCGTGTTGTGTTAGTCATTGTCACCTTTCAGGCTGAATGTTATTGCCGGGAGGCGTATTGTCAATCAGCGGCGTCCGGTCGGCTCACGCAAGAGCAGGCGGCCGGCTTACGCCGGCCGCCTGCAACCTGTGGTGCCTGATCTGCTATCGGTAGTCGTCCACGAGGTCGTCGGCATAGCCAGCGACCGACGCGGCGAGGTCGTCCACTTCGTTGAGGCCGGCGTCGACCATCTGGGCGGTGATGAACTTGTGACCCGGATACCACACGTAGGAAACCGAAATCGAGGAGTTGTAGCCGGGGTCCTCCGGGTCCTGTTCCATCGAGATGATGTACAACTCGAGCCGCGCATCGTCCTGCGAGTAGACAACCCTGAGCCCTTCGTTGCGAAGCTGTTCGCGGACCGAGTTGGCAAAGGCCGAACCGACGGCGTCGTCACCGGTGTAGCGGACATAGACGCCGACCCGGTCGTGCGGGATCCGGATGACGTAGGGATAGCGGACGGGCGGGTAGTAGATGCGCGGGCCGAGGTAGAAGAGGAACCGCCAAGAGCTACGGTAGTTCCGATATCGCCATTCTTCGCGCCGGCCATGCCAGCCGCGGGGGCCGGGGAAGTGACTGGGGCGTCGGTCGAAGTGGCTTGGACCGGGTCGGCCTGCGTAGCCACCACCGCTGCCGCCGCCGCCGCGCGGTCGGCTGGGTTCGATGCCGCTCCGTGGGGCATTGTACTCGCCGGCGTCGCTCGACCGGCTGTTGCCTGTTCCCTTTGATTCGGTTCGGACACTGGGAGCCGGCTCGGCAACCACGCGGGGTTCCCGGCGTTCGAATGAGGCGGGTGTCTGGACTTCGCGGGAACTGGATTCGGGAGCCCGGACCGTATTGTGCTCGGATCTGGAGTCCTGAGCCGCATCGGACCTGGTCTCGGGAGCCCTGGTGTCTCTGTCCTTGGACTTGGGAGACTGGTCTTCCTTGGGTCTCGATTGGGTCGCTTGGTCGGGCTTCTCGTCTTCCCTGGTCGGTTGAACCTGGGCGACATCCGACCGGTTGTCTTTGTCCGACCTGGCCTTGCGGGTTACGACGGTGTTGCCGGCCCAGGCCGTCAGTACTGCTGTCGTGAGCACCAGTGCCAGCATTGTCTTCGGATTTCTCATAATCACCTCTTCGGATGGATTACCTGCCACCCACTCAGGAATGTCACCTTGTGCATCTGCTGGTTCGACGTTCGACGAGTCACTAGTGTTACCCGCATTCCGGGACTCGTACTCTGTGGCTCGCCATTCATTCTCTCTGTTAGACACATACAACCATACTATACCTGCTATTCCCGCAACCGCAATCCGGAACCCTGCAACCGGGCGAGCAATGGACAGAGCAACTCGTAGGGCAATTCGGGAAGCTACTCACCAAGCAACTGGTAGAGCAACGGTTAGAGCTACGGGGAGAGCAACGAGGACGGCGACTCGGGCCGCAGCGTCCGGAGCAACCCGCAGGGCAACCGCCAGAGCGACGGAGCGAACAACAGTCCAGACAACTCGTGGAGTAGCTGGTCGGATTCCGGGGAGAACAACGGACCGGACAACGGGGAAAGCAACGGGCAGGATAATCCGGCCCGCAATCCGGACCGCAATTCACCCCGCAACTTGCCAGGCTACCCCACCGGCGGGGGTCTGAGTTCTGAGCCTCGGTCCTAAGGCCACAAGCCTCAAGCAGATAGCCTTGAAAACCCGGTCGGCAGCGTGTATCCTATACAGGATACTATTCTGAACAGAGGCCGCCTTGAAATACTCCAGAACCACGTTTGTCTTCACGCCCGAGCTTGGCGCCCGTCTGCGCCAGTTGCGGAAGCGGCGGGGCCTCTCCCTGCGCGACCTTGCCGTGCTGATGGACCGGCGTCAGCCCGGTTCGGTCAACCCGCTGACACGGCTGGAACGGGGCAAGGTGATGCACCCGTCCTTCAACTTGGTTGCCGACTATCTGCGGGCCTGCGGAGCCGGCTTTGAGGACCTACTCGACCTGCTCAGACCCTACACTTCCCAGCCGCCGGTGCCGCGCCAGCAGGGCGACGTGCGAGTCGCGGAACTCCTGAAGAGCCTGCCCAGGGCCGAGCAGCGGGCGATGCTCAGATGGGAAAGGGCGACGACCGAGCAGCAGGAGCAGCGCGCCGCCGCCGAGCCCGAGAGGAAGAAGCCGCGGGTCGAGACCGGCCGGCAGCGGGTGTTCCGCGTCATCTGGTCGTTCATCCACGCGAACTGGAACGAGGTCTTCGAGCAGAAGCTCTTCGAGGCGATGCTTGAGCTCAAGGACGAAGTGCCACGGAGCCAGCGCAAGTACGCGTGCAACCACGCCCGCAGGTTTTTCAGCATCCTCACCCGCTACTACCGGCACGAGGCGAGACGCCAGGGCGCGTTCGAGCGGGTCAGGCGACAGGCAGCGGCCGACGGGTTCAGCGAGCGGGTCCTATCCGAGCTCATCGCGGCCGCGACTACTGCCCACCACGAGCTTGCCATCTCGGGCCGGCTCGACTGGCAGCCCACCGAGGAAGAGATAATCAAGCAGCGCGGCCACGCTCCCAGGGTCGAGAAAGCCGAGACCCGGCTGGAGATGGCGGAGTTTGAGCCGGGGCTTGCACGCAACCGGACCCTGAGCCTCATCCGGTCACTCGCAATCCAGGCGGTCGCGGCGAAGCTGGACAAGCTCAGGCTCGCGCACCACCAGGGCAAGGAGTACTACTACCACTGGATTGACCGGCTGATTCCGATTGCGGACCGGCATGGCGCCGACTCGCCCGAGTGGCAGGCGGAAGTCGAAGCCACGGTGCCGAGACTCCACGACCCCCAGGTCGCGCGCGAAGCCGCCGCCCTCATCGCCGACGTATTCAACCGCTGGAAAGTCAGGCTCCCGCCCAAACCGACGGACGCAGCCTGACAGCCCAGCGCCGGCTTGACTTCGCCCCTTCGTAGAATATCCTTGACCGCAATGGGAGCTTCACCTCCCGCGACGGTGGCTGACTTGGTCGAGCGGTTTGAGAGAGACCGTAAGGTCTTCCTGTCCCCTGACTACAAAGAAGAACAACTCCGCGCCGAGTTTGGCCAGAGGACTTGCCGTCTTCCATTCCCCAATCCCTTTCTCGCTACGCGAAGTGTCCCGGGTTCGCCTGGATTCCCCTCAGTGTCGAATCTCTGAGAGCGCAAGATGGCGTCGATAACGGAGTACTACCGGGATGACTTCCGGGGGGACAAGATAAGCCGGCAGTTGACTGTCAAGGATGCCGAGGACCCACAGGGGGTCGACTTCACTGCGACCGTCCACGTGGATTTGATGGCCAACTCGAAGTACGTTTCATTCCTCATACCGGCGACTGAGTACTGCCTCGACATTGCCTACTCGCTTCTCAGAAATGTCGATGTGGCCCTGCGAATCCTGCGCGCACATTTGATATCGACTGGCGTCGGCGACGAGAGAAAAGTGCGTAGCGACGAGCTGGTCTTCACCGGGAGGGTCTTCATCTACTCGGAGACCGAGCTTCCCGAGGAGAGCAAGCGGTTCCTGACCGAAGCCTCGGACTCCATGGGATTGTCTCTCGTCATACGCGACCCTAGCTACGCGCGACTAAGAACCGAGACCGATTTTGCCAACGCGGCTAGGAACGAAGGGACTTCGGTGGCAACAATAATCCCCTCCGATAGCAGCGAACCAGAGCTACCAAAGAGCGAGCTGAGACATCGAAGCGCGACCAACCCGACAGTGCTCTTGGAGAATCAGGCCCACGAGATCTTGGAGGAACTCAGTCATCTCGACCTGCGGACAGTGACGATCGAGGATATCAAGACGCGACTTGAAGTGCTGCTTTCAGGCTACTACGCGTGGGCTAGGGAGTTCAGACCGGGGTTGTCTGTGTACCGCGCGAGAACCACAAGAAGCAAGCCGACAGGAGTAAGAGAACTCACATACCCCCCACCTGAGGCTATTCCTACTGATCAGAGAGTCAACCGGGCTCGACACGGGGTCTTCTACTGCTGTCTCTCATCAGAGGGACCTCTGGCCGAGCTACATCCTGAGCCAGATGTCACTGCCGTTCTGACAAAGTGGGAGACGAAGACCAAGCTATTCGTCAATAGTGTAGGATTCACACCCGAGAACCTGAAAAGGCTGGGATCCGTCAGGAAGGACCTCGGCTGGTTGCCCAAAGATCGGTCCGACTACGGACCGACGCAGCGGCTTGTCGAGGAGGCGCTTGCCCGTGAGTTTACCCGGCCAGTGAGTGATAGGGACGAGCATGAATACAAGTTCACTATCGCCGTGGCGGAGATTTTCCTGGCAGGTGAGGATTTCGACGGACTCATGTACCCCAGCGTCGCACTCTATGGTAACGACGTGAACTTGGCGATTGCGCCTGCGTACGTCGACGAACACCTCGTGTTCGCGCACGCGAGATTCGTGAGAGTCGGCCCCCTCATTGTGGGCAGACGTCAGGTCAAGGACCTTGACTTCGCTCCTGATCTTGGTCCGGATGGTTCGCTACAATGGATTGGCAAACCGGCCCCGTGGGTAGCAGAGAAGGGCAGAGAAGTGGAACTACTTAGTGACGGCCGAGAATACAAAATTGTTGATGGTAGCGGTGGTCTAGTCGGAATAGATTGACGAGAGGGCTGAGTGGCGACAATTCCGGGGCAAAGCAGGAGGCTCTCCTGAGCGAGCGGCGTGACAACACGTTCGAGAGGGGTGAGACGATGCTGAAGCTGCACAAGGACCTGCCCAAGGCCAAGACGCCGCACGAGGCCGAGGCACTTCAACGACAGATAGCGACAACCGACAGGCAGATAGACACCTTGGTTTACGAACTATATGGATTGACAAAGGAAGAGATCACGATTGTAGAGGCTGCGCAGACGTGACAGGAACCACGTACTGCGCCGACATGACCGCTCGGACCGGACTCAACGGAGGTACAAATGGCTATCACGCTTAGACGGCAGATCAGTGATGATGAGAAGCAAACCATTCTTGCTCGGTATGGCCGCAAGTGCTTCGGCAACGGACACGCGATTGCTGATGGCGAACCGGTGCACTTCGATCACATCCGTGCATACGCCCTTGGCGGCGAGAGCGAACTGGACAACATTGCGCCAATGTGCGAACAGCACAACAAAGCCAAAGGCACGCTGCCACTAGGTGACTTCCGGACTAAGCTGCGGCTTGAGGACTTCTTCCGACTCGGGGACAGGCTGACGCTCCGCCACCTGCTTGAGTACCTAAAGGACCAGCACGACATAGACGCCTTTGGCGACGCTGTCACGGTTGACATAGAGGATGACCTTGTCGTTGTTCAGTCTCATTCGCACGCGTCAAAGCACCAACTGCTGACGTGCGAGCGAACCGGTTGGAAGTACTTCTACGCTAGTCTACCTGTTTCGGTGCTCAACAGCGACGATGATGAACAGCACCAGTTTGGGCTGCAGCCACGGTTCCTCATCTTCACGAAGGTGTTCGACATGTACCGCCATTTCCAGGTCTTCCCTGTACTGCAGCCTTCAGTGGGACGTGTCCAAGGTAATCGCATCCTTCTCTTTGACGGCCAGCACAAAGCAGCAGCGCTACTGTGGTGCGGCAGACGCTCGTTCGAGTGCAAGATCTATCTCGATCCCGATGTACGTCTGCTGAACCAGACCAACATCGATGCACACGACAAGTACGCGCAAACGCGGTTCTTCTCGTCGGTCATGATCTTAAAGCTGGGAACCCAGTTTGGGAAGGACTTCGAGAGCTATAGGACGGCGGAAGACGGCAAGGAGAAGAGCGAGAGAGGCTTCCTGGACTATCTGGAGCAGACTCACGAGGGTGAGATGACAAGAGGAGAGAGAAACAAGCGGTTCCGAAGCTACCTGTACAACTCTATTCTGGAGGACCCGGGCAACAAGACAAAACCACTTCTCTCGTCGAGCAACCGGAGTTCAAACATACAGCCCCTTACCGTAGATATGCTGTCCAAGTCGCTCTTCGCATGTTTCCTCTACACTGAACCAGTCGCCGATAACATGGCGAGCGACAAGTACAAGCGCGAGTATGAGTTCCAGAACAACATCAAGCTCCTCAATGTGCTCTATGATTTGGCCCTAGCGAATTGGAATCCCAAGGCACCACGGGGCGACACTAACCAGATTCGTCTGAACAGGGTATTCTCATCGAAGTCGATTATGGCCTGGTCGGAGTTGCTCAGAGACGCGGTCTGCGCCAAGCTGGACCTGGAAGATGCCGACGACCGTTTGATGCCTTTCTATCGTGAGCTCTCGGATAGCGACTTCCGCAAGATAGAGAAGATCGTGGAGCGCCTTCTAGCGTGGCCGATGTGGTTGGCCCCAGCGGGCAGCGAAGTTGACAGCTACATAGCTGGCAACAAGAGTACTCTCAAAGACTGGTTCAAGTCGAAGGGGTTGACGACAGGCTATCTCATGGGTGCGAACGAGTAGGTCCGGGATGACTAGATGGCCGAGATGATCCAGACGATGCTGAAGCTGCACAAGGACTTGCCTAATGCCAAGACGCCGTATGAGCGCGGCGGTGGAAGACCGGGCGCCGGGACGCTCCTGCTGGCCGCCGGATGGATGCTGCTGTCAGGAGAGCTGCTTGCGCAGGATCAGCGGTGGGTCTATACGTATGACGGCGGCGCAGGCGACAAGCTGAACTGCATAGTCTGTGATGCTGCCAACAACACGTACGGCGCCGGAGGTAGCTACAGCCACTATGATGACTTCCTCGTGGTCAGCACAACATCCGAAGGGGCAGAGAGGTGGACTTACCGCTACAACGGTTCCGCGGACCTCTGGGATGATGCCTATGCGATTGCCAGCGATGGAGGCAGCCGGGTCTACGCCGCCGGTACGAGCAGCGGTAGTGGCACCGCGGAGGATTTCACGGTGGTTGCTCTCGACACAGCCGGAACCGAACAATGGGTATACCGGTACAACGGCCGCGTGAATAGCTTCGACGTTGCATACTGTGTTACCTGTGACGAGGACGGGAACGTGTACGCGGCAGGCGTCTGCGACTCTAACAGCCAGCTTGTGGTCATCAGTCTTACTCCGGGTGGAACACGCCGTTGGATGTACAAGTACGACGGACCGGGCAGTATCAGCAACTGCGGCCGGGCGGTCGTGTGCGGCCGCGACGGGAACGTCTACATCGCTGGTTTCGGGGTGGGTAACGGCACTTGGGAAGATTTCACCGTGATCAGCCTGACCGCTGCCGGTCAGGAACGGTGGGTCTACACCAAGAACGGCTCGGCCAACTGGAGCCGGGATGAGGCGCGGTCGATCGCGTGTGACTCCGCAGGCAGCGTGTATGCGGCGGGCTGGTGTGAAGACAGCATCTCCGGTGAAGATATCGTGGTCGTGAGTCTGGACAGCGCCGGTCACGAACGTTGGGTGTATCAGCTCGTCGGCCCGGCCGGGATGGACGACGAAGCACTCTCCCTCGCTTTGGACGCTGGAGGCACAACGTATACTGCTGGCTATGCGGGTGACACAGGCGGGTACACCGTATTCGTGACCGTCGCTCTGGACGACTCGGGACAGCAGAAGTGGGTCTATCGCCACGACCGTGGCCCGTACAACAGTGAGAAGGCCAGCTGCGTTGCGGCGGGTACAACCGGTGACATCTACGTTTCTGGCTTCACCTGTCCAACCGGGTGGGATGACGATTTCACGGTCGTCAGCCTGTCGGGCAGCGGCGACCTCCGTTGGGCGTACCACTACGACGGTCCGGCGAGTCCCGACGACCGGGCGAACTGGGTGACCGTGGGGAATGATGGCTTCGTGTACGCCACCGGCATGAGCCCGGTGACGGAAGGCGACGGCGTGGTTGCCAGCGTGACGTCGGGTGTGGGGACAAAGGAGAAGACCCCTTGTGTGCCCGTCTTGGCCTGCGCTCTGCGCGGCCACCCCGCCCTATTTGTGGGGCACGTGACCATTGACTACTCGGTACCGCAGTCCTCGCCTGTGACACTCGCGGTGTTCGACGTGACGGGCCGATTGGTGCGGATTCTGGACCGAGGGTGGAAGGCGGCCGGAGGGTACACCGTTCAGTGGGACGGATTGAACGAGAACGGTGAGGCCGTGTGCACTGGCACCTACCTTTGTCGCCTGGCGGCCGGAACCTATCCAGTCCGAACCGCCAAGCTGCTGCACACGAGATAGACAATTGAGAAGAGCTATGGGCAGCTACCTATTTCCGAGCGATGTCAAGGCGCGGCATGTCGGCATTTCAGATTGCAGATTGTAGATTGCAGATTGGCCGAAGGGCGGCACCGGATGGTGAGCCTGGTCGAGACGATGCGGATGACAGCCGACGGCTTTCAGCTTACAGCCTACGGCCCGGACAAGGATGAGATACGACGCGGACGCAACTCTGAGGGAAATGAGTGACACGGCCTCGCAACCGATGAGCTTGGTCATCAGGCAACTCACGCCGGCTGACTACCCGGCGCTGGCCGAGATACTGAATGTCAGCTACCCGGACTATCCGACGACGCCGGACGAGCTGCGGCTCGAGGACCGGCAGCGCGAGAAACGGTGCCGGCGGGAGCGTTGGGTCGGCGAAGTCGACGACCGTGTGGTCGGCTTCGGCGGCTTCGACCAGCCGGCGACGATGTATCACCCGCGGCGGTT
>CAZVCQ010000080.1:0-9644 GCA_964626085.1 uncultured bacterium | reverse complement strand
GCCGGAAAGAACGAAGTTCCAGGTTGCCATGCTGCCGTTCATCGTGGACGCGACCAGCGTGAACGTGTCGCCGGGCCCGACCCCAAGCCGGCGAGCGAAGTCGTGGGACAGCAGGACCTCGCCTGGGGCCGCGGGCAGCCGGCCCGAGGCCAGGGACTTGTCCAGCCTGAGTATCGTGCGTTCCGGGCTGCCCTCGGACAGGTCTACGGCCAGCCCGGCGGCGGGCGCCTGCGCCCGCGTGTCGCCGGCCGAGTCCGGTACGTCAACCAGGCCGCCGAACCGCGTCCGAGGCGTCCACGTCACGCTGGGGAACTCGTGCCGCAGCGCCGCTATCGTGCTGTCCACGCCCAGCAGTGCCAGTTCGTTGGACGCATCCGCGCCGGCCTTGGCATGGGCTCGTGTGGTCACGCGCAGGTCCCCGCAGACGAAGCTGGCCGTGGTCCGGAACATCGCGTCGGTCGCGCCGCGCAGGTAGGAGTCCATCAACACAACCAACGTGACGCCGATGGCGCAGGTGAGTAGCGGGAACAGGCTGCGGGACCGGTCGCGGAGAAGACCCTTAGCCAGAAACGACAACATAAGGAAAGTCCAAAGTCATAAGTACAAAGGACAAAGCAAGGCGGAAATGGACAAGTCCCAAGCCTGAGACTCGAACCCTATCCGCTATCGCCTCCGACTTCACTCTTCTCTCTTCACTCTTCACTCTTTTCCTCATGTTCCACGTCCGGCCAGTGCGTCGGTTGGCTTGAGCTTGGCGATCTTGCGAGTCGGGAGCCACGAAACGAACGTGGTGACGAGGAACACGAGCACGGTCGTGCCCAGTATCAGCCCGACGGTGAAGGTCGGGTACAGCCTGTCGCCCAGGGAGAATCCCCACGAGTCGCCACCGGGGATGCTGAATCCGTAGCGGCCGAGATAGTAGAAAAGCGGACCACCGTACACCACGCCGAGGACCGCGGCAAGGATGCTATGCAACGCACCCTCGAGTGTGAACAGGACGATGACCTGGGCCCGGGTCATGCCCAGCGCGACCAGCATCCCGATTTCGCGACGGCGCCGGAATACCGAGAGCACCTGCGTGTCGAATATGGCGAGCATCGCGAGCAGGAAGAGGACCGTGAACATTATCGACTGCCCGATGGTCTTGGACTGCACCATCTGGCGCAGGTCCGAGAGCAGGTAGGCGGGCGTCCGGAAGTTCCACCCCTCGGCCGTGGGCGCGTTGCGCACGCCCTCGGCCAAGACGACAATGGTCGCCTCGCTCTCCATGCCAGTCAGCTTCCGCAGCGTGCCGAGCGGCACCCAGACCTGACCCAGGTCGACGGTCCCGACGCTGGTGTTCATTATCTCGACCACCCGGCCGTCGCGGGCGTCGAACGCGCCATCGACGTCGCGCCACTGCATCGTCACCTGGTCGCCGACCGCAAGCCCGGTCGAGGCCGCCGTGCGGCTGCCGATGAGTATGGGCAGTTCCTCGGCGGTGTCGCCGAGAGCCGCAGTCGGCAACGCGAGGATCTTCTGGCCCGGGTCGATGCCCTTGAGCATTACCGGCTTGATGCGGCCCTGCGGGTAGATGCTGCCCGCCACGACGAGAATCGGTGCCGCCCTGCCCGCGTCAGCAAGCGATTCGAGCGCTGCCGGAACCGGCGCGTGCGCGTCTTCAAGGGTCAGCGGGTCATAGGGGTCGTAGTTCTTCTGCCAGTACTGGCCGCCCGCGAACTCGAAAGCGGTCGAGGCGTCCTCGGCCTGCTTGTTCATCCCCTGCAGCATGCCCTGGCCGAATATGATGGCGACGAAGGCAAAGGAAAGGGCAATGGCGTTCAACCACGTCCGGATGCCCGCGCCGCGCAGGTTGCGGATTGCCAGCCTGAGTGTCGTCATTGCCCGGCACCGGTCGGCGTCAGCACCACGTCGGCCGCGACCCGGCCATCAACCAGAGTAACCTTCCGCCTCAGGTAGCGGATAACCTTCTCGTCGTGGGTCGCGAAGATGAAAGTCGTGCCGAGGTCGCGGTTCAGGCCGACCATGGTCTGGAGAATTTTGTGCGAGTTCTCGGCGTCGAGGTTGGCGGTCGGCTCATCGGCGAGCACCAGTTCCGGCCGTTTGACCACCGCGCGGGCAATCGCGACCCGTTGGCTCTCCCCGCCGGAAAGCTGGGTTGGCTTCGAATTCGCCCGGTCTGCCAGGCCTACCCATTCGAGGGCGTCCGTCACCTTCTTGCGACGCTCGGACTGGGACATGCCCAGCAGAAGCAGAGGAAACTCGACGTTCTCGTACGCGGTGTAGACGGGCAGCAGATTGAAAGTCTGGAATATGAAACCGATCTGCCGGGAACGCAGTGACGCGGCCTGGCGCGGCGAGAGCTTCTCGACTCGCTCGCCCAGAACGGTGGCGCTGCCCGAGGTCGGAGTATCAAGCGTGCCGATGATGTTCAGGAGCGTCGTCTTCCCGGAACCGGACGGCCCGACCAGCCCGGCGAACTCGCCGCGGCGAAACTGCAGGCTTACCTCTTTCAGGGCCATCAACTCTGACCGGCCGACGTGAAACGTCCTGACCAGCTTGTCGGTGCTGATGATCACGCCGTCTTCCAAGCCGCTTCCGTTCTTCACTGGCTCACTTCTCCCTTCTCACTAGTTCTCACTGCCCCTAGTGATTGAACACCACGTCGAACCGCAGGCCTTTGCCGGCCGCGCCTGCGCCCGGGCGTCCGGCTGCGGTCGGGAAGTCCGGGTTGGCGAACGCGGACAGGCTGAACACCCAGTTGTCGGTAGTCCGCTGCCAGCCGAGAAAGCTGAACAAACCACGGTTCGTCCAGTCAAAATACACTATCGCGCGCAGGTTGTCCAGCAACCCGAACGGAAGGGAGACCGCCACGGCCGAGAACTGCGCATCGGTACCGCGCCCGAACGGCGCGTCCGCGCCGCCCGCGAGCATGTGCTCGGCAGTCACGCCAAGGCCGGAACCGATGCCCAACGTGTAGTCGAGCCCGACCGTCGCCATCCGCTGCCACGGGTACGGCACGTGGTCACTGCTTGTCTTGCCGACTGTCGCCTCGAAACAGAGTCCCACCCCGACGTCCCACTTGCCGTCCAATCCCACGCGGGTCTCAGCAGCCGGGCTCGTATCCGGCGGCAGCGATGGCAGCTCCCCATACACAACCGATGCTACGCGGTGGTGCGCGGTGATGCCCACCTCTCCGCGCGGCACCGGTACCTGCACACGCGCACCGGGCTCCGGGATCCAGCGTTCGGAGCCGGAGACCTCCCAGCCTTTGGGCGAGCTGTTGCCGAGCAATCCCCAGGCCCAGACATTGGCGTTATTCTGGAAGTAGTAGCGCGCGAGCAGGCCGTAGACGCCGTCGGTCAACGCCAGCGGGTCGCGCGGGTCCACCCGGTCGAACCACATCAGTGGCCGCAGGAGCATTGCCGAGCCGAAGTTGATTTTCTGAAGCCCGGCCCGCGCCTCGAACCGAGGCGATGATACCCGCACCGTCGCGCGGTATGGCTTCACCCGTGCTTCGAAATCGGTGCTGTCGAACGAGCGGGTGCTGGCGGAAACCAAGCCATTGGCCGAAGCATCGGCGTCAACCGTAATCTGCCTGCATATTGGAGCAGAGAGCCGCACCTCGGGCAGGTAGCGCAGCCCGGCCTGGCCCAGGAACGATGTGTCCCAGCTCGCGCCCAGCCAACCCGACGCCCGGCCGTTGAAGTCGAACGTCGTGGCCCACGCACCGGCGGATACGACAGCGACTAGTGCCAGGCCGGCCGGCCCCGCAGCGTACTTCCTGTTCGTGAGTTTCACCGCAGCCGGTTCCGCCGCCCGGGCCTGCTCTTCTGCCGCCGGCTCACCTTCGTCATCCCGGTAACGCCGTGCATGAACAGCGTCGTCAGGTGCTCGGCATAGTGCTCGAAGAACTCGTCGTCGAACCGCGGCAGCGGACCCATCTGGTCCTTTGCGCCACTCCGCTCCAGCGAGTAGATGCCCTCGAAGAACGTCTTCACGGTAACCGGCAGCGATTTCAGGACCACGCCCATCTGTATTGGGTCGCCCACATCCAGGCCGAGTTTCCGACCGAAACCGGTCAGGAGACCGCCGATTTCCTGCGACCACTTCAGCCGGACCGCCATCGTCTCGGGATTGTCGACCGGTGGAAAGGAGTCGAACGCCACCAGTCCGAGTTCAACATTCTCCCGGAAGAACCGAACGATGCCGCGCACCATGTTGCTCACGTGCGTCTCTGCCGGCGTTGACTCGTCGCCGGTCTCGGCCAGCATCTTCCGGTACCGAGCATAGGCCTCGTCGATGATCGCCGACAGCAGCCCGGCCTTGCCGCCATAGTAGTAGGAAATCGTGGAGAGGTTGGCATTTGCCGCCGCGGCAATCTCACGCACGCCGACCGCCGCGTAGCCCCGGCTTGCGAACAGCGAAACCGCGGCATCAAAGAGCCGCTGCTTCGCTGCCGGGTGTCCGGTCTTCATCTCAGCACCTTTCATCTGATTCAACGCCCGTAGTCATACGTTTGTTTCAAACGGGCGTTTGTATTATATGGCGGCGAGGCGCGTTGTCAACAACCTACGTCAGAGGCACGCGACGCGTGGTCGGGCTGCTTCTTCCCTACCTGAGCGAGTCTCTGACGGTCAGGACGTGGGCGTCGGACCAGTCCGACACAAGATCCCTCACATCCTTCGCTCTGGCCCGAATCGAGAGGTTGCCGGCGGCAGTCCACGCATGAGTCAAGCCTACCGCCGTGCTCTCAGCGACCGGGGTACTCCAGTTCGAGGTGTCGCCGTCGCCCCAGTCGAACTGGAACATAATGCTGTCGCCGTTCGGGTCGGCGCCCGCCGTCGAGAAACGATACGCCGAGTCAACGTGTCCGGTGTCCGGCCCTGCTGGTACGAGCGGGATTCCCGGTGGCCGGTTCGCCGTGTCCTCGACGACTGTCAGGATGTGGACGTTGGACCATTCGCCAACTAGGTCCTTCTCGTCCTTTGCCCTTGCCCGGACCGAGTACTCACCGGCCAATGGCCACGTGTGCGACATCGTCACCAGGGTGCTTTCCGCAACCAGGCCACCCCAATCCGATGTGTCGCCGTCGCCCCATTCGAACTGCAGCCGGATGCGGTCGCCGTTCGGGTCACCGGCCAGCGTCGAGAACTCGTAGACCGAGTCGATGTATCCGGTGTCCGGGCCGGTCGGCGCGCGCGGGCTTCCCGGCGGCAGGCTGACGGTGTCCGCGATGGTGACCATGTGCCAGTTCGACCAGAGTGAAACTGCGTCCTTTTCGTCTTTGGCCTGCGCGGATACCCTGAAGTCACCCGGCACCGGCCAGGCGTACTCCAGCGTCATCGTGTCGCCGGGGTAGAACAACCCACTCCAGTCCGACGTATCGCCGTCATCCCAATCAACCCGCACCGACACGCGGTGGAAATCCGGGTCACTCGCCGTGACCTTGAACCGACAGATGGTTCCGACCTTGCTCGACACCGCGCCCGCGGGCGGCGGCGGCTTATCCGGATTGACGTTCTCCGGACAGCCTGACACGGCCAGGCACAGCGCCGCAGTCAGGACTGCACCCAACTTGCGCATCTTGCAGCTGATCATAGTCAAATGTTAGGCTCACTGCCCCGCTTGTCAAATCCGCGTGCTGTCTGCAATCTTCACCCCCGACTGAGGGCCTGTGACCCAATCGGGTCACAAACGCGCAACCTGACTCGATCGCCCAATAGACCAGAAGGGTCACGTGAGACACCTGTACGGCGAAAGCTGCGGACCCCGTTGAGCCGCCCCCTTAGTTAGACTCAGGGCAGGCTCTGAGTCAAACCTGAGGGTCTCTTCCTAGGCCAACTCGCGGCGCAGCCGTGCCCGCGGACAAAGGCCGCGACCTTGTTCTCAGTCCCCGGTGCTGTGCGCCTCGGAGTGACCAGTGTCCGAAGAAGTAGGAAAGGCAGGTTGCTCTTGGTCACGCGGCCTGCGAACGAAGACCTCCGCCAGCGAATCGGAGTATTCCCGACGCCAGTCGGCCGCCTCGCTAAGGACGACGGCGAGCGGACTGCCGCGCTCCAACAGCATCGTGGCTATGCCGTACCGGTCGATAACACCGCGCCATCCGGCCTTTGGTTTGACGAGTTCGGAATGCGCCTGCGTAGCTTCCCGGCTGAAGCCGCCTTTCGCGTCATAGAAGAGCTTCCGGTCCGGCACCGCCCACAGGAGATAGCTGCTCCACGTCTCGCGCACGAAGAGGTTGTCTGGATGGCCGTGGTCTTCGATGTAGCGGACCGCGTCGGTCGGGTAGCGCGAAAAGTCGAATTCCAGGTCCATTGGCGCGACTCGGAGCCGCACCGCGCCGACGAGAAGGAGTGGAATCGCGACGACCCACAGCCAACCGCCGGCGTCCTCGAATCTCATGTCGAACTTCCGTACCAGGTCGACCCGTCCAAGCGTGGGCGCGAGCACCGGCAGCAGGGTCCGGCCGAGGACAAACACGGCGACCACCCCGAACAGCGGCATGTTACGGCTGCTCACTCCGGCCGCCAAAGCGCTCCCGGCAGCGAGCAGTGTCACCGGCAGCGACTGCCGTCGCAACGACAGGCCGCAGGCGACCAGGGCGACAAGGCCACCCCAAACTACTGCCTCCCAGCCCGAAGCGCCGGTCCACTCGGTCAGCCCCCGGAGCATCGGCAGCGCCCGCACCGTCTCCAAAGGCATCAGGTACAGCCGCCACCCGTACGGGTTGAAGATGATGGCGACCACGCTGGCGGCCAGGCACGCGGCCAGGGTCCAACGGTCCCGGGCCTCCCGACCCAGCGGCAGGAAGAGCAGGATCAGGAGCGGGGCGAGCACAAACCCCGGGTGCAGATTGGCCCAGAGAGCCACCATAGGGGGAATCAGCCAGATTAGGTTGCCGCGTGACCGCACGCCGTGCCCCAGGCCGCGGGACGCTGCCCAGTTGGAGAGGATGAACAGCTCCAGCGTGAAGAAAGCCACGGTGAACATCACCGGTCGGCCGGACAGGTAGGCCGTGGTTGTCACCAGGGCAAGGCAAAGGACGGCAAGGTTCACCAGCATGTTCGCGTTGTCCCGCTCCAGCATCTTGTAGAGAAGGTAGAAGATGAAACCGGCTACGACCGCGTTCAGGATTGCCGGGCCTGCCCCACCCAGCCACCGGTAGGCGCTGAACAGAACCGCCTGAGACAGCCACGAGTAGTCGTAGCCGAAGCCGGCAGTCGCCGAATAGTAGAAACGGCTGACGTCGGGTACCGCGTGGTGGGTGACGATCCACCTTCCGATCGCCAGGTGCCAGAGCGTGTCGGGGTTGCTTGGCCGGGCCAGCGCGGCAGCGAACGCGGCAATTCCCGCGCCGACCCCGGGACTCGGCAGGAGTGCGCGGACCAGGAATCGGCGCAGGCGAGGCCTAGGGATCAGGGTATCGGCAGCGTAACCACCAGATAGATGCGGTGGAGGTAGTTCTTCAGAACGCTGGCAATGACGCGGGACGCGGCAACGCCCGCCAGCGCCAGGGCGACCGCGGCGACTACGTACTCGAGGGTTGTGACTGCAGTCTCATCGTGCAACAACCGGCTGGCCATTCGGCTCACTGTTTCACGCTGGCGAATCTCCCCACGCTCTTGGTTTGGAGTCATCAAGCGGTTTCCGATGTCGTCTCCTCTGTCCATCTACGACTAGCGGCGGCGTCGGTAGAGCATCAGCGACGCCCATTTGTACTGCGGGGCATTGATGTCGAGGTAGTCGGCCCGCATTCTCTCCAGCAGGGCCACGGCCTGGGCCGTCTTGCCCTGCTTGAGCAGCACGAACGCATCGGACGAGTCGGCGCTGAAGTGCCGGGCCAGTTCCTTTTCGGCCGCCGTGACGAGGTCCTGTACGCCGCCCCGGTCCGCCTCTCCGAGCCGAGCCAGGGCCTTCTTCCAGTAGTCGATTGCCAGGCCGAAATTGCCGGGAAGGCGTTTCTCGTAGTAGTACTTGCCCTGCCTGAGGTCCTGAGCAACTTCGTCGGGCATCGCGCCGAGGTTGAGCCTATCCCACAGAACCGGCACCGCCGGCAGCGGGTCCGGTTTCGCCGGCTCTGCCGGAGCCTTCATCAGACCCACTTTGGCGGCCATTCGCGGCACGAAGTCATTCCGCAGGCTCGGCGTCAGGAAAATGACCGCGAGTAGCAGCAAGAGCGCGAGCGAAGCGATACCGACCAGCCGGATGATCTTCGACGGACGTTTCTTTCGAGTCGGCTCCTCGACGTAATCCAGTTCGACGGCAACGGTCTCCAGGCCGTCGAGATCGGAGTCCTCGATCATAGTGCACCTGCCGCGCCCGAGGCGAGGAACTGGAAATAGACCGGCCCGAGGACCATGACGAATGTAGCCGGGAAGACGAAGACGAACAGGGGAAGGAGGATTTTAATCGGTAGCTCGTGCGCCGCCTTCTCGGCCCGGTCGAACCGGCGCGACAGCATTTCGGCCGACGCCGTCCGCAATACCGGCCCCATGCTCGCCCCGGAATCCGTAGCCTGGATTACCGTGTTGGCAAAGGTGGTGAAGTCCGGCAGGTCCACCTTCTGGGACATTTCCCGCAAGGCCTCGGTGCGCGTCTTACCCACGTTCACGCTGCGGAGGAAAGCCTGGAACCGCCAGATCAGGGGACCTTGCTCGAGCACCTCGGTCAGCCTCAGCACGGCCGAGTCAAAGCCCATTCCGGCCTCCACCGACAGCGCCATCAGGTCCAGAAAGCCGGGCAGCGCCCGCAAGAAGGCGTGCTGCTGTTTCTGCACCGCCGCCTGCAGGCGGATGTCCGGAAACATGAACCCCAGGAAAATGACGGCGGCCACGATCAGCAGATTCTGGGCGACGGCGATGTAGACCACGAGCGCGATTCCGATCGCGACCACCAGCGCACCTGCCTTGAGGGCCAGGAACTCATCGGCATTCAGCTCAAACCGCAGCCCGGCTCGTTCGAGCTGCTGTGCATACCGTTCCTTGATGCCGAGCAGCGGTATGTGCCGACTGTAGGCGGCAATCTGCCGCATCAGCGGCCGGGCCGACGTCAGGAGGTCGGACCCGCGACTCACGTCCTGCTTCGGCTCGGCAGCCTTCGCTTTCGACCGGTTTGAGTACCATCGGACACCAAGCACGACGGCGCCGAGCATCAGTAAGACTGCAACAAATACCATTATCTTCTCCTAGACGTCAATGGCAACCAGTCGACGGATCACGAGCCAACCAAGGAGCTCAAGAACGCCGATGATTGCCAGCATAATCTGGCCGGTGGTGGTAGTGAACATGGGGCGCATCATGCCGGGGTCAAGCATGGCCAGGATGGCTGCCAGGAACCAGGGTATGAAAATCATGATAATCCCCTGGAGCCGGCCCTGAGCCGACAGGGTGAGGATCTTGGACCGGACCCGGTTCCGCGTCCTGATTGTCTCGCCCATCTTCACCAGCAGGTCGGACAGCACTCCGCCGGTCTCCTGCGCGATGCTGATTGCGTTTACGGTGATGTCCAGGTCATCCGAATGGATGCGATTCCTCATGTCCATCAGGGCCTGGATGACCGGTTTCCCGACCCGGTTCTCCTGCAGCGCGTGGGCGAATTCCTGCCGGATGGCCGGCCCCACTTCCCGGGTGACCTGCTCCATC
>CAZVCQ010000079.1:0-9764 GCA_964626085.1 uncultured bacterium | reverse complement strand
CCAGTCCGTACTTCATCCGTTCCTTCTCGCGCGGGTCGCGCTTCAAGAGCTCGGCCGTGCGCAGGGGCTTGCGCAGCTCCGGGTTGTAGGCGACGAGCGCCCGGGCTGCGCCCAGGGCCACTGCCGCCGCCTGGGCGGAAAGGCCGCCACCCGAACACTCGCACTTCAGGCCGAAGCCGGAAGTGCCGGTGGTCTTGAGCGGCGACATCGCCGCGGTCACGAGGTCGGCCCGGCCGAAGTATTCCTCGAGTGGCTTACCGTTGACAACCGTGTCGGTGCCGCCCGAAACCAGCCAGACCTTGGCCGTGGCTGACTTGCGGCTGCCGGTGGCAAAGTAGGTTTTGTCCATGTTATTCTACCGGGGTGAGCTTCTGGGCCTGGTGCTTGTGCTCCGGTCCCACATAGACGTGGAGCCGGGCAATCCGCTTGGCCTGCAGCTTGTTCTTGGGCAGCATCCGCTTCACCGCCAGTTCCAGCGGCCGGGTCGGGAACCGCTCGACGACCTGGGCGTAGGTGAACGTCTTCAAGCCACCCGGATACATCGAGTGACGGTGGTAGAGCTTGGCATCGTACTTGTTGCCGGTCACCTTGATGCCGCCGGCGTTGACCACGACCACGTGGTCGCCGGAATCGATGTGAGGGGTGTAGATCGGCCGATGCTTGCCCATCAAACGCACGGCAATCTGCGTGGCGAGGCGGCCCAGCACCTGGCCGCCGGCGTCAAACAGGTACCATTCGCTCTTTATGTCGTCTTTCCTGGCGACGTAAGTCTTCATCTTAGCTATCCTTATACCAAATTCATGACTGCTGTCAATGTTAAACGGGCTCACAGAAAGACCGTTGGTCGCTGCGTGGACTGGAACCCGGTGTCCCGCAATCAGGCTCGTGGGCCTCGCAGAGAATGGCTATCTTACCGATTTCCCGAGACAAATCAATAGCGGAGTTCGGCGTCCGACTGACTCGCGTACGGCCGCATTTGCTTGACTTGGCGGAACGGGTTATTATCTTGACTGCTTATGATTAGTGGAGTCGGGCGGCAGAGGTGGCGGCCGGAATGAAGCGGGTGTTTGCCTCGGTGGATGAGGCGCTGCGTGACATCAGGGCTGGGCGCTTCGTCATTGTGGTCGATGATGAGGGGCGCGAGAACGAAGGCGATCTGGTCTGCGCGGCCGGGAAGATTACCGCGGACAAGGTGAATTTCATGGCCCGGTACGGGCGCGGACTTATCTGCGTGCCCCTGACCGTTAGCCGGTGCGCGGAACTGGGCCTGCCGCTTCAGACCGAAGGCAACACCGCCCTGCACGGTACCGCTTTCACGGTGTCGGTGGACGCGGCCAAGGGAACGGCGACCGGTATCTCGGCCCACGACCGGGCCGTGACAATCCGGGCGCTCGTGGATCCGAAGACGAAGCCGCTGGATCTGGCCCGACCCGGACACATCTTTCCGCTGATTGCCCAGGATGGCGGCGTGCTGGTGCGGGCCGGACATACTGAGGCGACGGTGGACATGGCGCGGCTGGGGGGCCTGGGCCCGGCCGGCGTGCTGTGCGAAATTATGGCTGACGACGGGACCATGGCCCGGCTTCCAGCCTTGAAGAGGCTGGCGCAGCGGTTCCGGCTGAAGATTGTCACAATCAAGGACTTGATAGCCTATCGTCGGCAACAGGAGAAGCTGGTGCGGAGGGTCGTCGAGACCGTGCTGCCGACCGAGTACGGCGAGTTCAAGGCCGTTGTCTACGAAGATGTCGTCGAACCCTATGCCCACATCGCGCTGGTGAGGGGTGACGTCCGGGGCAGGGAGCGGGTGCTGGTGCGGGTCCACTCCCAGTGTCTGACCGGCGACGTGTTCCACTCGTTGCGCTGCGACTGCGGAGTCCAACTGGCGCTGGCCATGAAGATGATCGCCCGGGAGGGCCGGGGCGTGGTGCTCTACATGCGGCAGGAGGGGAGAGGCATCGGCATCGAGAACAAGTTGCGGGCCTACGCCCTGCAGGATCAGGGGCTCGATACCGTGCAGGCCAATATCGCGCTCGGGTTCGAGCCGGACCTGCGCGACTACGGCATCGGCGCGCAGATACTCTCCGATCTCGGGCTCACCAGCATCCGACTGCTGACCAACAACCCCCGCAAGATTATCGGGCTGCGTGGATTCGGACTCGACGTCGTTGAACGGGTGCCGCTCGTCGTGCGTCCGGGCAAGAAGAACATTCGCTATTTGGTCACCAAGCGGGATCGACTCGGCCATCTGCTGGGTGATTTGGAGAAAGGAGCCGAAGATGGAAATCAGGGAATTCAAGGGCAAGCTCGACGCAACCGGCCGCAAGTTCGCGCTCGTGGTGTCGCGGTTCAACGAGCTGGTGGGAAAGCAGTTGCTCGCGGGCGCGCTCGACTGCCTCGAACGGCACAACGCCAAGGCGGCTGACGTCGTCTGGGTTTCGGGTGCATTCGAGATACCGGCGGTCGCGCTCCGCCTCGCCTCGCTGAAGAAGTTCGATGCGGTCATCGCGCTCGGCGCGGTCATCCGCGGAGACACACCGCACGCCGAGTACATATCCTCGGAAGTGACCAAGGGCATCGCCCACGTCTACCTCGAGACCGGCGTGCCGGTGGCATTCGGCGTCATCACTTCGGACACGCTCGAACAGGCGCTGGAGCGGGCCGGCGCCAAGTCCGGCAACAAGGGTTGGACCGCTGCGCTTTCGGCCATTGAGATGGCCGACCTCGAGAAGCAGAAGCTGGCGTAGAGCGGAAAGTACGAAGTCCGAAGTGGAAATGACGAAGTCAGGGCGCTACTTTTCGGTCATTTGCCGTTTCCCCCTGGTCATTCTTGCATGACTAACCGGCGACTGGCCCGCGAGTGTGCGCTCGAAGTTCTCTACCGGCTTGACCTGGTCGGCGACGAGCCGGAGCACACGCTTGCCGAGATCCTCCTGCGCAAGAACCCATCGGAAGAGGCCGAGACGTACCTGCGTCGGCTGGTGGATTCGGTTCTGGGCAACCAGCAGGAGATCGACGCCGCCCTGCGCAAGCACCTGTCGCGCTGGCGGCTCGAACGACTGACTGTGCTCGACCGGGCGATCCTACGGCTGGCCGCTGCCGAAATCCTCTTTTTCGACGACGTTCCGCCCAAGGTGTCAATCAACGAGGCGGTTGAGGTCGCCAAGAAATACGGCGACGATGATGCGGGCAAGTTCGTCAATGGCGTGCTTGACAGCATCTTCCAGGAGACCGAGGCAACTCAGGGTCAGGCGTGAAGTTCGGAATCTTCGCGGACGTGCACGGGAATCTCGAGGCGCTCGAGGCGGTCGTGCGGTTGCTGCGGGACCGGGATGCGACGGGATTCATCTGCTGCGGAGACATCGTCGGCTACGGAGCCGACCCCAACCTCTGCGTCGAGACTGTCCGGCGCATGCATTGCACCTGTGTAGCCGGCAACCATGACTACGGCGCGGTCGGCAAGGTCCCGATCGATCGCTTCAACTCGGCCGCGACCGAGGTCCTACTCTGGACCCGTACTCAACTCACCGAGTCGAACCGGCTCTACCTCAAGAGCTTGCCCCTGACTGCTGAGAAAGGTCCGCTACTCGTCGTCCATTCGTCTCCGTCCGCGCCGGACGCCTGGGAATACGTCCTGACCGTGCGTGAGGCCGCAGCCGAGATGGAGCGCTATGCGGGCGGCGTCTGCGTGGTCGGCCACTCGCACCAGCCGCTGGCGGTAGAGCGCCTGCCGGGAAAGCCGGGTCGACTGGTCAGCCAGGATAGCTTCGCCATTCGGCCGTACGCCAAATACCTCATCAATGCCGGCAGCGTGGGCCAGCCCCGCGACGGCGACCCGCGAGCATGCTGTCTATTGTACGACGACGACACGCAGGAGATGACGTACCTTCGCGTGCCATACGACATTCCGGCGGTGCAGGCCAAGATTCGCGCCGCCGGCCTGCCCGAGTACCTCGCTTCACGTCTCGAATCCGGCCGCTGAGCGGATGGCGGGCAGCAGGCAGTGGGCAGCAGACAGTAGACAGGGGTCCGGATTCCCGGGCCGCCCCGAAGACTTGACACCGGGCCCGTGGCGTCTAACATCTATACCGGTGTGATAAGAAACACATGCGCACAGCGACGTTTCGGTCGAGTCACATACGCAGGCGGGCCGCTGTGTGGCATCCGGTCATAGGGGTACGAACTTGAGCAGCCGTCCAGTGAGTTCGAACGTCACGAAGGGTTCCGAGGTACAAGACCTCGTACCGGGTTCCTCCTACAAACGCGGCGACGTCATTGGCCAAAAGTACGAGGTCTATGACGTTCTCGGGTCAACCGGGCTCGGCGTAGCCTATCTCGTGTTTTCCCACGAGGCCAGAGAAGTCTATGTCCTGAAGACCTTCCGGGAGGAGTATCTCGCCGACGCCAAGGCGCGGCAGCGCTTCCGCGACGAGGCGAGCGCTTGGGTGGCGGTGGGGCGCCATCCTTATCTTGTACACGCCCACTTCGTCATCAACGTCGGCGGCCAGCTGTTCGTCGGCATGGAACACGTGGCACCCGACGACAGCGGACTGAATACGCTGGAAGGATACCTGCGGGAGAAGCCGCCCAGCTTTGTGCAGGGCTTGCGCTGGTCGGTTCAGTTCTGCCACGGGATGGAATACGCCTACGCCAAGGGAATCCACTACCACCAGGACATCAAGCCCGCCAATATCATGATCGGCCAGGACAAGGCGGTGAGAATCACCGACTTCGGCTTCGCAGCGATGCCCGGCTCTTCAAAGAAGGCGTCCGGAACCATGCTGAGTATCCGGCAGGGAACGGTCGGCCTCTCGGGGCCGGGTACGGATGGGTTCGGATTCGGCACGCCGACCCACATGCCTCCGGAGCTCTTCGCGAACTCCGCCGCCGGCGATGAGCGGAGCGACGTCTATTCGTTCGGCGTGGTGCTGTACCAGATCGCGAGCGGCGGACGGCTTCCCTACCTGGCTACGTTGCCGGACTCCGCGGCGGAAACGGGCCGGTTCTGGAGTGAGATGCGCCGCCTGCACGCGAAGACGCCGGTGCCGAAGCTCGATTCTCCCTTGTTTCCTACCATCCAGCGCTGCCTGGAGAAGGACCCGGGCAAGCGATACCAGAGCTTCAAGGAGCTGCGTGCCAGCCTCGAGTCGCTGCTCAAGCGTCAGACCGGCGAAACGGTCGGGCTTCCCGAACCGGAGGCATCCGAGGTCTGGGAATGGTATAGCAAAGCGGCGAGTCTCCAATGCCTAGGCCGCAGCGAGGAGGCCATCGTCTGTCTCGACCGCGCCATCGAGCTTGCGCCGCGGCACGAGCCGAGCTGGTGCAGCAAAGGAATCATCCTTCACCGCCTCGGGCGCTATCAAGAGGCGCTTCGCTGCCATGACAAAGCCATTGAGATCTCCCCGATGCTCGCAGCGGCATGGAACAACAAGGGCGCGACCCTCCGCGGCCTGGGCCGGGACGAAGAGGCGATCGCCTGTTACGAGAAGGCACTCGAGCTCGACCCGGGGGACGCTCTCGCCTGGCACAATCTGGGAAACACCCTGCACGGCCTCGGGCGCTACGAAGAGGCGGTCAATAGCTCCGACAGGATTCTGGCGCTCGACCCGCGGAACGCGGCAGCCTGGACCAACAAGGCCAACAGCCTCAGCTGTCTCCGCCGCTACCAGGATGCGCTCCAGTGTTGTGAAAGAGCCCTGGCGCTCGACCCGCAGTACCCTCTTGCCTGGTGGAACAAGGGGAACTGCCTCGACGGCATCGGCCGTTTTGAGGACGCGGTTCATTATTACGACCAGGCACTGCGACTCAACCCGCGGTTCACGGCCGCCTGGCTCAGGAAAGGGAACGACCTCCACCTCCTGCACCGCTACGAGGAGGCGGTCGGCTGTTTCGACAACTCCCTGGAGATCGACCCGGAGAACGTCGGCGCCTGGTCGGACCTCGCCATCAGTTTCGACAGCCTGGGGCGTTACGATGAGGCTCTGCGCTGCTACGACAAGGCCCTGGGATACGACCCGCAGAGCATTGCGGTCTGGACCAACAAGGGCGCGAGCCTCCACAGCCTGGGCCGCGACGAAGAGGCAATCCAATGCTACGACAAGGCCCTGGAACTCGACCCGGCCGGTGCCGGAGCCTGGAGCAACAAGGGCAGCAGCCTGAACAGCCTCGGCCGGTACGAGGAGGCAATCGTCTGCCTCGATCGGGCGCTGGCCATCGACTCGGTCTATGCCGGAGCCTGGAGCAACAAGGGCAGCAGCTTCTTCGGGCTGGGTCGCTACCAGGAGGCGATCGGTTGCTACGACCGGGCGATCGCACTCGACCCGCTCGACGCAGCGGCCTGGTACAATGAGGGCAACGCGCTCTTCAAGCTCGGCCGGCACGAGGAGGCGGTCGGCTGCTACGACAAGGTCACCGAACTCGAGCCGCGCTACGCGCCGGCGTGGTACAATAAGGGGCTCGGCCTCGACAGCCTGGGCCGGCACGAGGAGGCGGTCGACAGCTACGGGAAAGCCCTGGAATTGAAACCCGAGCTGGCAGCGGCATGGCGCAACAAGGGACTTGACCTCTACAACCTGGGCCGGGACGAAGAGGCAATCCGCTGCTACGACAAGGCGCTGCAACTCGACCCGTCGCTCGTCGCCGCCTGGTACAACAAGGGCAACGCCCTGTTCCGGCTCGGCCGCTACGAAGAAGCGAGCGGCTGCTACGACAAAGTGCTCGAACTCGACCCGAAGCACGTCGCCGCCCTGAACAACAAGGGCAACGCCCTTGACAGCCTGGGCCGCCACGAAGAGGCGGTAGCCTGCTTTGAGCGGGCGCTGGAGTTCGACTCGCAGCACCCGGCGGCATGGAACAACCGGGGACTCGGACAAGACAGCCTCGGCGAGTACGAAGCGGCCATCGAGTCCTACGAGAAGGCCCTGGAACTCGACCCGGGCTACGCCGGCGCGTGGAACAACAAGGGCGGCAGCCTGTTCCGGCTGGGTCGCGACGAGGAGGCCATTCTCTGCTACGACAAGGCGCTGGAGCTTGCCCCCGAAGAGGCCGGGGTCTGGCGTAACAAGGGCGACGCCCTGAACCGGCTCGGCCGCCACGAGGAGGCCATATCCTGCTACGACAAGGCGCTGGAGTTTGCCCCTGAGGAAGCCGCGGCCTGGCGCAGCAAGGGCGATATCCTCAATCGGCTCGGGCGGGACGAGGAGGCCATTCTCTGCTACGACAAGGCGCTGGAGCTTGCCCCCGAAGAGGCCAGGGTCTGGCGCAGCAAGGGCGACGCCCTGAACCGGCTCGGCCGCTACGAGGAGGCCATCTCCTCCTACGACAAGGCGCTGGAGTTTGCCCCCGAGGAAGACGGGGCCTGGCGGAGCAAGGGCGATCTTCTCAACCGGCAGGGCCGCTTTGAGGAGGCAGTCCGCTCCTACGACGAGGTTCTGCGACTCGACCCGAAGCAGGCCGAGGCCCTGAGCAACAAAGGGCTCAGCCTGCACAGCCTGGGGCGCTACGACGAGGCGATCGCCGTCTGTGAGGCGGCCATGGAACTCGACCCGCGGCTCGCGGTCGCCTGGTACACCAAAGGACGGAGCCTCCACAGCCTCGGCCGGTACGAAGAGGCAATCGGCTGTATCGACCAGGCCCTGGTGCTCTCCCCGCAAGTTGCCCTGGCCTGGAACCACAAGGGACTCAGCCTCGCCGGTCTGGGCCGCCACGAGGACGCAATCGGCTGCTTTGACAAGTCGCTCGACCTTGACCCGCGCAACGCCGGCGCCTGGTCCAACAAGGGTATCAGCCTCGAAGGCCTCGGCCGCTTCGACGAGGCGGTCCGCAGCTACGACCAGGCGCTGGAACTGGCACCGCGCTACGCCGATGCCCTGTACCATCGGGGACTCAGCCTCGGCCGTCTCAACCGCCACGAAGAGGCGGCTCGCTCGTTCGACAATGCCCTGGAGCTTGACCCGCGGAACGCCGCAGCTTGGGCCGATATGGGCGCGAGCCTCGCCGGCCTGGGTCGCCACGAGGAGGCGGTCCGGTGCTTCGATCGGGCGCTCGACCTCGACCCGAAGCTGATGGCGACCTGGGCGAGCAAGGCCGCGAGCCTCGTCAGCCTGGACCGCCACGAGGAGGCAGTCCGCAGCTATGACAAGGTGCTGGATCTGGACTCGCGGGACTTTGCGGCCTGGCGCAACAAGGGCGCGAGTCTCGACCACCTTGAGCGCTACGAAGAAGCAAGAACCTGCTATGACGTGGCGCTGGAGATTGACCCGACCGACGCAAAGGTCTGGATCAGCAAGGGCGCGAGTCTTGACAGCTTGGGCCGCCACGAAGAGGCGCTGACCAGCATTGACAAGGCGTTGGAGCTCGCCCCGTCCGAGGTATTGGCCTGGCGCAGCAGGGGCGACATCCTCAGCCGGTTCGGCCGTTTCGAGGAGGCGATCCAGGCCTATGACGAGGCCCTGGAACTGGACCCATGGTCCGCAGAAACCCAGAACAACAAAGGTCTGAGCCTCGACAGTCTGGGCCGCCACGAAGAAGCCCTCGCCTGCTACGACGGCGCGCTGGAACAGAATCCCGGGTACGCGGACTGCTGGTACAACAAAGGGCGCAGCCTCTACGCGCTGGGCCGTCACGAGGAAGCGATCGGTTGCTGCGACCGGGCCCTCGAATTTGATGCGAGGTTTGCTCTCGCCTGGAACCACAAGGGACTCAGCAACTCCAACCTGGGCCGCCACGAAGAGGCGATCCGCTGTTTCGACAGCGCCGTGGAGATTGACCCGCTGAATGCCGGTTCCTGGTCCAACATGGGTATCAGCCTCACCAATCTTGGTCGCAACGACGAGGCGCTTCGTTCCTACGACACGGCGCTGGGTCTCGAGCCGAACGCCATTTTCGTCTGGTACAACAAGGCACTGCTCCTCCGGGAAATGGGCCGGCACGAAGAGGCAATCGTTTGCCACGACAAAGTCCTGGAGCTCGAGCCGCAGTACGCGATGGCCTTGTACGGCAAGGCGCTTGCCCAGGAGGCAGTCGGCCGGAATGAAGACGCGGTGACATCGTACCAGCAGTTCATCGCACTCAATCCAACCGAGTACGCGGAACAGCTCGCCTACGCCCAGCAGCGTGCGACCGAACTGGGCGGAAAGCCGGCCGAGAAGTCAGAGGAAGAGAGCCCGAAGTCAGAGGAAGAGAGCCCGAAGTCAAAACGCCGCCGTAATCGGTAGTCCGGCCCTATACTCGTTCCCAGTACATCGTCTCCGGCTAGTCGTACATTGCCCTTGGTCTTCTGTCCCGGCCGTTCCGCGAACCTGACTTCGGACCTGTCCATCGCCACCGCCATGTTGCGCTCTGCGTCCTGCAGCTCGCACATTGGAGCGCGCCCCGAGAAGCTCCTCGGAAAGCAACGGTCAGAGCTACTTCGGGGGCGACTTCGTCCGCGTCCCGGACCGCGCCGGCCAGAGCTTCCTACACCGTCTAACGCTCCGCTCCGGTCCGGGCTTGGGACTCCGTTACTCGCCCCGCTCGCGTCTGAGTTCCTCCGGGGACAAAGGACGAAGGACCTCAGCGACTTGCCCCCGACGCTCATCGGGTAGCCACCTAGGAGTCCGGCCGAAAAGTCTTGACACGCGTCCTGTTCTATATTAGTCTTGGGTCATCGTTGAGCAGCCGGTAGACAGCCCGAGGCTTTCCGAGAGGAGGCGCATTGGTCGGACACGTTGACCCGCAGCGTAACCTGTACACCTGTGACAACCAGTACCTGAAGTTCGTAGGCGAGG
>CAZVCQ010000078.1:0-9779 GCA_964626085.1 uncultured bacterium | reverse complement strand
CCAGCAAGGCCCGCGTCTGCGTCACGGTCGGGATGATGACGACCGGCTACGACTGTACCGACATCCTGAACCTCGGTTTGTTCCGCCCGATATTCTCGCCGACCGACTTCATCCAGATAAAGGGCCGCGGCACGCGCAAGCACAACTTCCTTGAGCAGCTCTTCGACGACGACATCAGGGCCGGCGTAAAGCATCCCCACAAGACGGCCTTCAAGCTGTTCGATTTCTTCGCCAACTGCGAGTACTTCGAGGAAGAGTACGACTACGACGAAGTCATCGAGCTGCCCAAGCCCGGAAAGCCCGTGGCGGGCGTGAAAGGCGGCGAAGGTGGCCGCGCGTCTTTGGTCGGCATATACGACCACCTCGGCCCGGACATCATCAGCTCGGTGAAAGAAGAGGCAGTCGGCGGCGGCGGCATGAAGATCGACCGCATGTTCTTCGACCAGTTCGAGCATGCCGTGCGTGAGAACAAGACGATAGCCGAGGCCGTGGAAGCCGGCCAGTGGGACCGCGTGCTCGACTACGTGAACCGGGAGATGTTCGACAAGCCCGAGGAGTACTACACTATCGAGAAACTGCGCAAGGCCGCTGCGGTGGACCGCCGCCTGACCCTGCGGGAGATACTGGAGAAGATCTTCGGTCTCATCCCGCGCTTCAAGTCCAAGGACGAACTGCTGGAAGAGGAGTTCGTCAAGTTCGTCGCCGACGCCAAACCGACCGAAGCCGCGGCAATCCCCGCCATCAAGACCTTCTTCAAGGCCTACGTCACAAGCGACCTTGTGCGCCACATCATCGAGAACAAGGACTTCACCGGCCTCGCCACCAACCCGGCTTTCACGACCAGGGACTACAAAGCCGTACCGGAGAAGTACCGCAAGCTCATCCCCGAGTACGTGAAAGACTACGTGCCGCTGAACCAGTTCGCCGCATAGGAGGTCCAGGTGGACAAACAAAGCAAGACCACCATCGAAGTCAAGGGCAGCTCCATTACCGTCCTGAGTCGCAAAGACGAGGACTACATCTCCCTGACCGACATCGCCAAACACAAGGAACCCGACCGATCGGACCACGTCATCCAGAACTGGATGAGAAACCGCAACACCATCGAATTCCTTGGCGTATGGGAGCGGCTGAACAATGCCGATTTCAACCCCCTCGAATTCGAGGGGATTAGAAACAAGGCAGGGCTCAATAGTTTCGTGCTGACCCCGAAGCAATGGATCGACGCAACGCACGCCATAGGTCTGGTCTCCAACGCCGGCCGCTACGGAGGCACCTATGCCCACAAGGACATCGCCTTCGAGTTCGCCTCCTGGATATCGGTTGAATTCAGGCTTTACCTCATCAAGGAGTTCCAGCGGCTCAAGGCGGACGAAAACCGCCGTCTCTCCCTTGCCTGGAACCTCAACCGCACCCTCACCAAACTCAACTACCGTATCCACACCGACGCCATCAAGGCCCATCTGATTCCGGCAGAAGTCACGCCAGCGCAGGCGGCCGTCACCTACGCAACCGAGGCCGACGTGCTCAACGTCGCCCTATTCGGCCAGACCGCGAAACAGTGGCGGGACGCCAATCCCAAACTGGTCGGCAACATGCGCGAATACGCAACGGTTGAGCAACTGCTGGTCCTTGCCAACATCGAGGGCATGAACGCCGAGTTCATTCACATGGATCTCGCTCAGGGTGAACGTCTCAAACGACTCAACCAGATTGCCATCAGGCAGATGCAGGTTCTGACCGCCGCGCCTGCTATCAAGCAGCTCAAGAAGTAGCAGATGCTGGACACCGAAACCAGACGCCGCATCGACACCGCGCGCGACATCCTCGTCGGCAAGGTGCCGGACCCCAAGAGCCAAGTCGAACAGATAACCATTGCCCTCATCTACAAGTTCATGGATGACATGGACGCGGAGGCCGAGGAGCTCGGGGGCAAGCGGAAGTTCTTCGCCAAGGAGTTCGCCCGGTACGGCTGGGCCAAGGTGATGCGGGCGGGGCTTGGCGGCAACGAGATACTCAAGCTCTACACCGAGGCGATCGACAAGATGCCGGAGAATCCCGGCATCCCGCCGCTCTTCCGCGACATCTTCAAGAACGCCTACCTGCCCTACCGCGACCCGGAGACGCTCAAGATGTTCCTCAAGGTGATAGACGAGTTCATCTACGACCACTCCGAGCGGCTGGGCGACGCGTTTGAGTACCTGCTCTCCATAATGAGCTCGCAGGGCGAGGCCGGGCAGTTCCGCACCCCGCGCCACATCATCGACTTCATGGTGGAGATTGTTGACCCCAAGAAGAACGAGACGATGCTCGACCCGGCCTGCGGCACCGCGGGATTCCCGATTTCGTCCTACAAGCACATCCTCAAGGCCAACACCGACGCCAAGGGCAACAGCACCCTGACGCCGGACGAGAAGCAGAAGCTCGCGCAGAACTTCACCGGCTACGACATCTCGCCCGACATGGTGCGCCTCTCGCTCGTGAACCTGTACCTGCACGGCTTCGTCTCCCCGCGCATCTTCGAATACGACACGCTCACCAGCCAGGACAAATGGAACGAGTACGCCGACGTCATCCTTGCCAATCCGCCGTTCATGTCCCCGAAAGGCGGCATCAAACCCCACAACCGCTTCACAGTCCAATCCAAGCGGAGCGAAGTCCTGTTCGTGGACTACATGGCCGAGCACCTCACGCCCAAAGGCCGCGCCGGCATCATTGTACCCGAGGGCATCATCTTCCAGAGCCAGAATGCCTACAAGCAGTTGCGCAAGATGCTCGTGGACGAGTACCTCGTTGCGGTCATCTCTCTGCCTGCCGGCGTCTTCAACCCCTACTCCGGCGTCAAGACCTCAATCCTCATCCTCGACAAGACGCTGGCCAAGAAGGCGAAGACCATCGCCTTCTTCAAGGTCGAGAACGACGGCTTCGACCTCGGCGCCCAGCGCCGCGAGATAGACAAGAACGACCTGCCGCAGGTTCAGGCCGAGTGCATTGAATACCTGCGCCGCCTGCGGACTGGTGAGCCGCTTGATGGCTTCCAGCCCACGCTAGGCCTGGTCGTGGACAAGACCAAGGTCACGGCGAATGACGACTACAACCTTAGCGGCGAGCGGTATCGGGAAGGGGCAGCAAGCCGGTCGAGCTTCCCATCGGTACCTCTAGGCGAAGTATGCGAGTTGGTGCGCGGTGTCGTGTACGCCAAGGAAGATGAGGTTGCGGAAGGTGGTTTGAAGGTCCTTCGGGCCAACAACATCAACAAAGACCGGGCGCAGCTTAACCTAGATGATGTAAAACGTGTCTCGCCGAAGGTGCCGTTCCCAGACGAGAAGAAGCTCAAGCGGAATGACGTATTCATATGCCTAGCCAGCGGCAGCAAGGACCACATCGGCAAGGTCGTTCTCATCAGTGAGGACACCGACTTCTACTTTGGCGGATTCATGGGTGCGATTCGCGTCAAGCCCGAGCGTCTCCTTGCGAGTTACCTGGCGAGGCAATTGGCAACAGGCCATTTCAACGACTTCTTGAGGGAGCAGATTGCCGGGGCGAACATAAACAACCTGAGCGCTGGGCTGCTCTACAGGTTCAACATTCCCCTTCCGTCGCTGGAAGTGCAGAAGGAAATCGTGGCGGAGATTGAGAGGCACCAGCGAGCGATCGTTGACCACGAGGCCGCCGTCGCCGAGGAGCGGACGCAGATACAGGAAATCCTTGCCCGAGTGTGGGGCAAGGAGAAGCTCGACGCACGAGCGGACTGACCTATGGAAGAGGCGCTGAAGCTCGCCGACTACCTGCCAATCTCGTTCAAGAACCCTAAGGATCAGGAGTATGTGGCTTTTCTTTGGGACGCCTTCCACACAAACTACGAGCACGGCAAGTACCAGTTCGCTTTCCTCGCCTATCACATGCTGACGATGAGCTTCATCTACTTCAATATTTGGCAGATCAGGCAGGCAAAGCCAGACGACTTCGCCAAAGGCCTGATTGGCTTTGCCCGCGACGAGGCGAGCCTCTTGAGTGCCACATCGCCTTTCGTTTTCAGCACAGTGAACGAACGCACGGTCTTGCGTCTTCTCAAGCTGATCGGCTGCGACAACTGCATGGTCGGCACTTACGCCAAGTTAGTGGACGACCGCAACGACGCGGCGCATCCGAACGGCAACATCTTCTACAGTACGCAGAAGGCCCTGGACACCAAAATCGGGGAAATACTTCGTGTCGCAGGCGAGGTCCAAGAGCACTCGGCACCTATCGTTCTGCAGATGTATGGCAACTTCCTGTTCGACAACTGGGACCGTGAAGTACGGGAGTACCCAGACGACGACGATCAAGTTAGGGAAGTCCTCCTCCACAACGGCTACTTCTCGCTGGAAGACGTGCGACTGTGCCGTGGATTCGATGTGGAGTCTCTGCCGGACTCGGACGCGCGGGCCGAGCAGGAGCAGCTCCACAAGGCCTTCGTGGCGATGTTCGAGGACATCGACGGTTGAGCCGAGCCCTGTACGAGAACCTGCGATTGCTGGTTGCGAAAGCACTGGAAGTGAGGGTATGATGAAGTTCACAAAGCTGCCCGCCTCGGGTATACGCCATATCACCAAGGTCCTTCGAGACTCGCCTCGGGTCCAGTCGCGCGCGGTCTTCTTCGGCATTCCACATCACACTACAGAGGGCGACGTTCGTCTCATGGTTGGACGCTTTGACAAGAAGACGGGTCAGCCCGTCTCGACCGATCCCAAGAGCAGGATGACGTTCTACACCGACGAGTTCAACGAGTTGCTGACCTTTATCTCGGACAACTACGAGCCATTCAAAGCGGGAGTCCGAAACTACATCCCGATAAGCTCTAAGTTCGACCCCAAGAGCCTGGTTCACCTCAGGGCTGTGCTCAACGACCCTGACAAGCAGAAGGTTCTCAGCTTGATTGACGAATTGGACCTCGTGCCCGAGGATGTGGCACGTGGCCTCGAGTTCCGCAACCGGTCCAAGGCCGTCGAGGCCTTTGAGAGAATGGTCAATGACGCGTCACGGGAACACGACTGGCAGGTCTGGTTCACTCGCAACGACTGGGTGCTGGGCAGCGAGTTCGTCAGAATCCTCGATGATCGTCGAATTGACACTGAGAATGTAGCCGATTTCCTCATGCAGGCGTATGACGGATTCGTTGACATCATCGAGATCAAGAAGCCCGCGCCGGACCTGCCTTTCTGGCGCGAGCGAAGCGCGGACGTGCACCCGGTCCCTTCCAGCAAGCTCACCGAAGCAATCACTCAGTCTGCCAGGTACATTCACGAGGTCGAGAGAAGGGTGAACGATCTGCAGTTCTTCAAGAAGCACGGCGAGGTAAAGGCAGTCAAACCGCGGTGCGTCCTCATATACGGCCGCTCGGACGATTGGGGCGACGAACAGCGAGAGGCGTATCGCATCCTGAACTCGTCGTATCACAACCTCACCATCCTCACTTACGACCACGTCTTGGCCCGTGCGAAGCGCATTCTGAATCCGGGCTGCGAACAGACGCCACTGAAGGACACCCTCGACGACATTCCATTCTAGCGCGGAGCCGAAAGCCGACACATGATTGGCGTCTATCATACCCCCGGAGGAGCGTCGGACGTCATGTTGTCAGGCGAGGTGGAGCCCGCCTCGGTTTGGCTGGACTTGAAGGCGCGCGTGAGGAAGCTCCTGCTGTTCCGTGGCAAGAGCGAAGCCCTAGAAATGCTGGATTCGCTCGGGTTCCGCCTCCACAGAGGAACGAACCACTTCGGTGACGAGTTCCACGTGCTGTACGCTAAGATTCCGGCGAGGCAGTACGTCCAATACGAGAGCGTCAGGTACGAGGAGCGAGGCGTCGGCGTGTTCGAGGCGATAGCGGCCACGGCACGGGAGCTGAGCGGATTCAATGTCAGGCACATAGTCCTCGACTTGGATGAGTCGACGCTGACTGAGCCAGCCACCGTGCCGGCACCGAAGCTCGCAATCACGAATGAAGTCGTGGAACGGGCACTCCATGACGCGGAGATTCTGCTGACCCAAGCCGGACCGGCCAGCGCCATCGACAGGGCGCACACGGCCATTCACGGCTATGTGAGGTACGTGTGCAGCGAAGCGCATATCGAACTGCCACCGGACGCGAGTATCGGCAAGGCTCTGGCCGCACTCAAGAGACAGCATCCGGCGTTTGCGGTGGCACCAACACGAGAAGACGCCGTAACCAAGTCGGTGCGCGCACTCGCGAACATCGTCGATAGCCTCAACGACATCCGCAACAACGCAACTCTCGCCCACCCCAACGAGGCTCTGGACAGGCCTGAGGCGATGCTCATGATCAACAGCGCGAGAACGCTGTTGCACTACGTAGACGCGCGTCTGCGGCAATACGCGCCGGCGACGCCCTCCTCGCCGTCAGTCGGGAGCTAGTCGCCCGGATGGAGAAGAAGATTCAGTCCACCCTCGCCCGCGCGTTCAGGGTACCGATACGCAGAGCTTGACCTATAGTATTACCCGTAGTATTATACCCCATTGTCGAACCGAGAGAAGCTGATTCGGCAGCTGTTGTCCAAGCCGACCGACATGCGGTTCGATGAGGTAGCAATAGTGCTGCGATACTATGGTTATAAGGAGAAGAGGGGTAGTGGTACGAGTCATCGGCGTTTCGTCTGTCCGGACAAGTACCCGATTCATTTCTCGGTAGCCGGTGGTCGTGTTAAGAAGGTGTATCTTACTCAAATTATAGAACTTCTGGGGCTAGAAGAGGAGGCTGTGTGAAGTCCGAGTTAAAGCGTGAACTCTCGAGGTTCCTCAAGCTGAAGTACCCGGTCGAATTGGCCGAGCAGGATGGCGGCTGGTACTTTGCCAGGATTCCAGACCTGCCCGGCTGCATGTCCGAGGGAAAGACTCCGGACGACGCTGTGAAGAACGTAGAGAAGGCCCGGGCGCTCTGGCTGGAAGACGCCCTCGAGTCAGGCGTCGAGATTCCATTGCCATCCGAGCAGAGGAAGTACTCCGGCAAGTTTGTGGTCAGGCTGCCTGAATCGCTGCACGGACGGCTGGCGCAAGGGGCCGAGCGCGATCGTGTCAGCTTGAATCAGTACGTTCTGGCGCTGCTGGCCGAGAACAACGCGCTGCGGGCCGTGGAGGCCAAGGTCGAGGAGGCCTGCGCTGCGGTCGAGCGCATAGGTCCTGGTGTTGCCGGCATGATGTGGAGCTTCCAGGGACTGCAGATGAAGCACAGAGGAGTGAGCGCCGTGGACGACCAGTACTTGGCAGCCGAAGGCACCGGTAGCTATGACGCCGTTTTGAGAGGATAGGGAAGATATGGACGACAAGAAAGAAGCACGACCCAAGGTGAGCCCCAAGGAGTACCGCGAGTTCATCAAGGGTGTCGAACTGAGGGGTATCATCGTGAAGGCGTCACAGGCGCGGCGGCTCGCGGACATTGTCGACCTCTCCCGTCGTGTTGACCTCAATACCAACGAACGCGCCGAGTTCAGGATGACCGACGGCAATACGTGCGTTGTCCAGCACCACTACGAGCTTTCGATGATCTACAACGGGGAGAAGGATAGACTGCTTGAGGTGCAGTGCACCTTCGAGCTCGGGCTTCGTGTCGCGAGCCCGATGACCAAGGACTACTTTGACATATTCGCTCGAGTGAATCTCCCGGTTAACACTTGGCCCTACTTCCGTGAGTTCGTGCACAGCACAATAAGCCGGATGGGACTTCCGCCGGTTGTGCTTCCGCTTGTGAAACGAGGGTAGCCGGCCCGCCTCCGGGTCCGCCTGGCGCTCGGAAGACGGCGGACCCTTCCCCAACTTGGGCCCGAAGACGTATGCGGTACAGAGTCCCGCTGACAGAGCCGGCGATTCCTGACGCAACGTCATTCGCGATTGTAGATTCCAGATTCTAGATTGGCGGCTGGCGAACCGGGCTGAGGCGGCGCGCGTCTAAAGAGCTTCTCCGTGTTATTCAAGAACCGGAATATCGCCATACTCTTCGCCGGGCTGTTCGTGGTGATGATGGGCTTCGGCATCATCATCCCGATCCTGCCGTTGTACGCGAAGCACCTCGGGGCTTCGTCGCTCCACCTCGGGATGATAATGGCGACCTTCTCGTTCTTCCAGTTCATATTCGCCCCGATCTGGGGCACGCTTTCCGACCGCATCGGCCGCAAGCCGGTCCTGATGATCGGCCTCGTCGGCTACATGGTCTCGCACATCATCAACGGCTTCGCGGGCAGCGTGGCGATGCTCTTCCTGGCCCGGGCGCTGGGCGGCATCCTCTCGTCGGCGGTGCTGCCCACGGCCCTGGCGTTCATCTCGGACGTCACCGGCGAGCACGAACGGGGCACGGGCATGGGAGTGTTCGGCGCCGCGATGGGCGCGGGCGTCATCTTCGGTCCGTCTATCGGCGGGTTCGTCTCCCACCTTTCCCACAGCTTCCGGACGCCGTTCTTCGTCGCCGCCGGTCTGGTCACGCTGCTCATCCCGCTGGCCTGGGCATACCTGCCCGAGAGCCTGCCCCGCGAGCGCCGCGTCACCGGCGCTCAGGAGAAGAAGCCGCACCGGCTGCGGGAGCTGGCCGACGCGCTGAAGGGCGAGCTCGCGCTCTACTTCGTCATCGCGTTTCTGACCAGCTTCGCCGCGGCCAACCTCGAAGGCATCTTCGCCTATTTCTCGTTCGACAAGTTCGGGTTCGGCCCGCGCGAGATGGGCATCATCTTCACCGTCATCGGTGTCGTCTCGGTGGTGATGCAGGGGCTGCTCGTCGGCCCGGCCATCAACCGGTTCGGCGAGAATCGCCTCATCCTGGTCGGACTGGTCGGAACCGCAATCGGCTTCGTCCTGCTCACGCGTTCGTGGAATCTCGTTTCGCTGACCGCCTTCGTGGTTCTGAACATGGCCAGCGGCGCTTTGGTCAGGCCCGGGCTCAGTTCTGCCGTATCAAAGCAGACGAGTACCGGGCAGGGCGCAACCATGGGCGTGATGGGCTCGTTTGACTCGCTCGGTCGGATTGTCGGCCCGGTGCTGGCCGGCTGGCTCTATCATTTTCACATCAACCTGCCGTACTTCTTCGGTGCGGGACTGGTGCTCGTTGGCGCGCTGATTGCCCTGCCGACCTTCCGCCACCCGCCGAGGCCGGCGCTACTCCCCGTACCCGAGCCGGTCGAATAGCCGGCAGCAGCACCGGACCGGGCATCGGGATCCCCTGTAAACAGCCGCCCCGGCTTTGAGGCCGGGGCGGCGAGTGTCTGGGTCGGCTGCTAGTCGAGCAGGACCAGCTTGCTGGTCGGTTGGGTCGCGCCGCCGGCAAGACGGGCGAAGTAGAGCCCGGCCGCGAGCTTCCTGCCGGCCGCGTCGTTCATGTCCCACGACAGCCTGCCCGGTTCCGCCACCGCGAGTTCACGGACAACGTTGCCGAGAGCATCGTATACTACCAGCTTGCTGCCCGGTGCGGCCATGCGCACGTCGAACTGCACGCTGCCGGACCCGAGCCGGTTGACCGCCGGCACCGAGAACGCGGAGTTGACCGGGGCCGGCTTCTCTTCTTCAACGCCGACGGGCACTACCCGGAACGTCCACTGGCTGCTCCAGTCGCCCCATCCCCACTGGTTGTATCCGCGCACATTCCACTTGTAGATTTTGTTGAACTGGATGAGCGAGTCCGGCAGGACGCAGTGCGCCAATTGGTCGTTCTGCTCCCAGATGGTGTCGAGCCCCTGCACCAGCTTGAAGTGGATGCTGTCGCAGCTCGCCTTGACCGAGTCAACGGCGAGCACGACCGG